>CALMEH010000028.1 GCA_937863115.1 uncultured Acidobacteriota bacterium | reverse complement strand
GTGCTGTTACGCAAGGATACCGGCGGAAAACCGCTTAAAAATTAAAATAAATTTCTTTTATTGAATAATTTGTTGTAATTTTTGAAAAAAAGCGGTATAAGTTGTTTTATTATTTGATTTGTCATCCTATCCCCGACGACACAATAAAAACAAGATGTTACGAAAGCTGATTTCAAAAATTAACAAATCGCTAACTAATCGTGTCGTTTCGGCGAGGCATAATTACGAAGTTCCGATTAAAGTTTCGCTCGAACCGAATAGGAATACAGGAAAATTAGAGATGCCCATTCAGCATCTTTCAATTTCCGGTGAGACTAAGGATTTAAGTAAAACGGGCATTGCTTTTATCGTTTCTTCAATTCGTTTGCGCGAATATTATCTGGTCGGCGAACAGCGCACGCTCAACGCCGAACTCGATTTGCCGAACGGAAAAATAACGATGCAAATCATCGGGCAAAGATATGAACAAGTCGGACTGCATCTTTCCGAAACGAAATTTCTAATTGGAGCAACCATTACGAAAATCTCGGAAGATGCCCGCGACGCTTACGAATACTTCTTAAGCCACGGCAAAAAACGCGGCAAAGAAACCTTTGCTTTGGGAATTGATAAAGGTTAAATTGCTTGAAAAAATGAAGAGAAAATTAACCACAAAAGCACACAAAAATACACAAAACCTTCGCTAAATTTCGTGTGTTTTCGTGTATTTTTGTGGTTTCAGTTTTTCGCATATTTTTACGCAACTTGGTGTAAGATTTTATTTGCCTGTGAAATAGACGAAAAACACGAAAAGAATTTGATATAATTTTCGTGTTTTTCGTGTGTTTCGCAGGCAAAATTATTTTATGAAAAAGATCGGTATCGGATTTATCGGAACAGGATTTGCGCGAACGGTGCAGATTCCGGCGTTTAAGATGTGCGAAGGCGCGGAACTCGTTTCCGTGGCGAGCGCGAGTCTTGCGAATGCGGAAAGCACTGCAAAAGAATTTAACATTCCGCATTTTACGGATAATTGGCGCGAAACGATTGATAACGAGCAGGTTGACCTTGTTTGCATCACGACTCCGCCGAATCTTCATTGCGAACAGACGCTTTACGCGCTCGAAAAAAACAAACATATTTTATGCGAAAAACCAATGGCGATGAACGTCGCCGAAGCCGAAAAGATGACGCAATTTGCCAAAGGTAAAAATCTTCTGGCATTGATTGACCACGAACTTCGGTTTCAAAACGGCAGACAGAAAGCCTTTGAAATGTTAAGAAGCGGAGAAATCGGCAAAATCCGGCACGTCAAATATGTTTTCCGCAACGCCTCGCGCGGCAACCCCGAACTTGGTTGGAATTGGTGGTCTGATTTAAATGCAGGTGGCGGAACGCTCGGCGCAATCGGCTCACACGCGATTGACACTTTGCATTGGTTTTTGGGAACAGAAATCTCGCAAATCTTCTGCCAACTAAACACTCACGTCAAGCAAAGAAAGGATAAAAACGGCGAACTCAAACAAGTTACGACCGACGACGAAGCGCAAATGCTTCTGCGTTTTGCCGACAGCGATTTAACTTTTGACGCAACGGCAAACGTCTCGCTATCGGTAGTTGAAACGCCCGATTTTCAACATTCAATCAAATTCATCGGCACAAAAGGCGCAATGAAAGTCTTATATTTAGGCGAAATCTTGCTGGCAAAAACAGGCGAAACCGAATGGACACAAATTCCCGTCGAACTCGAACAATCGGTTGACGGCATTTTCAATTCCGGCTTCCCAAGCGGTTTCGTCGCCTTCGCTGAAAAAATCGTCGAAGCACTCCAAAGCGGCAAACCCGAACTCAAACAAGCCGCAACCTTCGCCGACGGCTTACAAATTCAAAAAGTCATCGACGCGGCACATCAATCAAACGCCGAAAGTCGTGTGATAAAATTTTGATGTTTTATTGAACAAAACGACTGAAGCGCAAGCGTCTCGCTTGCACGCGCTTCGAGTGTAACGAGAAAAGGCGCGAAACTGCCGCACACAAAATCAACTTGATTTAATGTGCAGCAGTCTTCCGTTCTTGCAAAGCCTCGAACGGAGCAAGCGAGACGCTTGCGCTCCAGTCGAAATCATCAATGAAAAAACTTTTAAAAATCATTGCCGTAATTTTCGCCGTATTGATAGCCGTTTTTCTCATCGGCTTTTTCGGATTTGCGCCGGATTATGTTGCAAGTTCGCGTAACCGAGTCATCAACAAACCGCCTTACGAAGTTTCAGAAAAAGCTAAGATTTTGCACGAAAAACTTCTCGTTGCCGACCTTCACGCCGATTCTTTGTTGTGGAATTATGATTTGAACAAAAGACAGACGGCGAACCAAGTTGATGTGCCGCGGCTTTTAGACGGAAATGTTGCATTGCAAGCATTTACAGTTGTAACAAAAACGCCGCGCGGACAGAATATCGAACAAAACGACGGTAAATCGGACAACATATTTTTACTCACTCTGGCGCAACTTCAACCTTTTGAAAACCTTTCGAGCTTAACGAAACGTGCTACGTGGCAAGCCGCAAAACTTCACGAACACGCCGCAAATTCCGGCGGCAAACTTGTCGTTATCAAGACGAAAAAAGACTTGCAAAACTTTCTGACGCGCCGTAAAACCGAAAAGATAGTCGGCGGTTGGCTCGGCATCGAAGGCGCACACGCGCTCGACGGCAAGATCGAAAATTTGGACATTTTATTCGACGCAGGTTTCCGAATGATGTCGCCGTCGCACTTTTTCGACAACGACATCAGCGGCTCGGCGCACGGCATCGAAAAATACGGTTTGACCGAAAAAGGCAAAGAAATGATTCGCCGAATGGAGCAAAAAGGAATGCTTGTTGACCTCGCGCACGCTTCGCCGAAAACAATCGAAGACGTTCTGCAAATGGCAACAAAACCCGTCGTCGTCTCGCACACGGGCGTTCGGGGAACGTGCGACAATCAGCGAATTTAATCGAACGAAAAACAAAAAGCAAAACCCAAAACCGGGGGCATCGTCGGCAT
>CALMEH010000027.1 GCA_937863115.1 uncultured Acidobacteriota bacterium | reverse complement strand
TGCATCCGTTTCTTGCGATTGGGCTTGAACTTTGCGGGCGCGGGCATCGGGTTGTTATGGCGACGATGGAATTTTACCGCGAGAAAGTCGAAATGACGGGTTTGGAATTTTTTCCGATGCGCCCTGACATTGATTTTGAAGCGGCAAGGGAAATGATGCCCGAATTAATGGACGCGAAAAAAGGTCCTGAAATGATGTTGAAGGAAATCGTTTTTCCGAATCTGCAAGGAATGTATGACGATTTGACCGAAGCCGTGCGCGACGCGGATTTATTCATCACGGGAGAAGTGGTTTATGCCGCTCCTTCGGTTGCCGAAAAGACGGGCAAAAAATGGATTTCATCAGGGCTTTCGCCCGTAACGACTTTTTCGGCGCACGACCCCGGAGTTTTCCCGACGGCACAATGGCTTCAGAGTCTGAGATTTCTTGGCACAGGTTTTCACAAAGCACTGTTTTCGGTTTTGCGTCTGACTATCAAACATTGGGATCAGCCGATAAAAGATTTTCGCCGCTCAATAGGTTTGAGCGAAAATCACGACCCGATTTTTGATGATAAATACTCGGATTTGCTTCATCTTGCGCTTTTTTCTGAGGCTCTGGCAAAACCGCAAGCGGACTGGCATCAGCCAACTTTGCAGACCGGATTTTGTTTTTACGACGGGCAAAAAGATATGGGAAAAATGCCCGAAGATTTGGAAAAATTTCTCGACGCGGGCGAGCCGCCGATTGTTTTCACGCTTGGTTCTGCCGCTGTGATGGATGCGCGGGATTTTTTTGAAGTCAGCGCACGCGCAGCAAGGATTTTGAATCGCCGCGCCGTTTTGCTTTACGGAATTTTCAACGAAAAGCCGAAGGAAACAGACGCAGAACGAGTCGCGTTTGATTACGCGCCATATTCAAAAATTTTCCCGCGTGCGGCGTGCGTTGTGCATCAGGGCGGTGTGGGAACAACCGGACAAGTTTTACGCGCCGGAGTTCCGCATTTGATTATGCCTTATTCGCACGATCAGCCCGACAATGCGGCGCGTTGCGAGCGAATCGGCACGGCAAAAATAATTTCACGTGAAAAATATACGGTAGAAACTGCATCAAAACTCTTGCGCGAACTGCTTGGCGATTTGAGTTACAAAAAAAATGCAGTCGAAGCCGCAAAAATCGTGAACACGGAACACGGAACAAAAATTGCGTGTGATGCGATAGAAAAAATTGTAGAAAAATAGATTTTTGCGGTAAGATATTTACGCAAAAGGCGTTTTTGAATTATGGAAAAAACAATTACTTTTACAATGACCGAAAGCCAAGCGAAAAAATTCGAGAGTCTTTTGGACGCGGCTTCGGAAATATTTAAGCGTTGGGAAAAAGAAAGTCCCGAACGTGATGCAAGGCTTGACCGTTAACACGAAGAAACGATGAAAAGACTTGTCGAACTTCGTCGAGACTATGAGCAAACTTCGCCGCTTTTAGCGAAATGGAAAGCCGAAATGGAGCAGCAAAATGTGGGAAAAATTATTTGATTTTCTGAAAAGTGTTTTCACTTTTTCGGTAAGATATTGACCGCCTCGAAAAAGATGTTGACAAACTCACGGAGGAAAACAAATTATTGACAGACCTTGTTCAACAACAACGTGCCGAAATAAAAGTTTTGGTTTATGCCTTGCAAAGCGAAAGCGACAAGACGCGGATGTGGGTTGAAAGAGAATTATTAAAATTTGAACGCCGCTTGCCTTCGGGCGATTTGAAAAAAGATGATGATGAAAAAAATTAGTGCATTTTTGATGCTTTTAATGTTTGTCGTGCCGAATGTTTTCGGGCAGATGTCGCGCAAGCCGACGGCGACGAAACAGGGAAATGAAGGTTTGAAGAACAAACCGGATTCCAATAAAAACGCGATTTCCGAAATAAAATCGCAAGCCGATTTCGATTCGATTTCGCGGACGTAGCATCAAAATACGCCTTACGCTTTGCCGCACGCGATGTTTGTTATTGATCGCCGTGATAAAAACAAAATTTATTACGTCAATTCACAAAGATTTCGTTATCACAAAGATTTTTTGTTTGCCACAAAACTCGCCCCGATTGGAACGGACATTTACAAAGCCGCTTATTTTGCCGCAGACAGACGCTTTATCGTCGGCACGATTGCGTGGCAGAAACCTGTCGAAAAATGGACATGGGAGCTTTGGGAAGGCGACCTTGCAAACGCCGAACATCTGAAAACGGCGAACGAAGTCATCAACAAAACTTTCTTTCAAAAAGTTTTCTACAAACCGAATTCGATTCGCCAAGAAGACGAATCGGTAAATCTCGGATTCGACCGCGTAACGCAAAACGAACTCAATAAAAATCAATCTTATCTCGCGCTCAACACGGGCAAAACCGTTGGGCGAATTCATATTATTGACAAACTCGACGACACGGTTGAAATCGGCGATAACGAAATTATTATCTTAAACGAATTGCCCGAAACTCTGCCGCCGGTGCGTGGAATTATTGTTACCAAGCCCTCGTCGCCGCTGTCGCACATCAATATTTTGGCTCGTGGTTGGAATGTTCCGAATGTTTATATCAAAGACGCAGACAAACTTTTTAAGGAATTTGATACTTGGTGGGTTGAGCTTGACGCAAACCTGACCGATTACAAAATTAAGCGCATTGAAAAACCTGAGGTTGTTGACAATTTTTGCAAAGAAAATCCCGATAAATGTCAGTCGCCGCGAAATGCACCCGTAAATTTGGACACGAAAAAACTCACGCCTTTGCGTCAAATGCGGAAAAAAGACAGCATTTCGTTCGGCGCAAAAGCTGCAAACTTAGGCGAAATGCTTTTTGCGAAACTGCCCGGTTTTGTTGTGCCTGACGGTTTTTCCGTGCCGTTTTATTGGTATGACAAATTTATGAAGGAAAACGGATTGGATAAAGTTATCGAAGAATTGAACTACGATAATGATTTTGTTCATAATCCGAGAGTTCGCCGTCAGAAATTAGAAGAATTTCGCGCTGCAATTCAAAAAGGCAAGTTTGACGAAGCCTTGAAAGCCGAAATTCTTCAAAAATGGAAAACACAACTCGGCGGAAAACGTGTGTTTGTGCGAAGTTCTTCAAATGCCGAAGATTTGCCTAATTTTTCGGGCGCGGGACTCTATTCAAGTGTTCCAAATGTCAAAACGGATGAAACACTCATCGAAGCGGTCAAAAAAGTTTGGGCTTCGCTTTGGAAATTCGAGGCTTACGAAGCGCGTGTCAGAGGTTATGTCGAACAAGACAGCGTTTATATGTCGGCGTTGATTCAAGTTGGCGTAGATATGGATCGCGGCGGCGTAATGATTACGAAAGACCCGTTTGACGACCAAAATAAAAACGCGGTTTATATCAGCGCGGTTTGCGGGCATAATTCAATTGTCGTCAATAACAACGGCATTCCCGAACAGATTTTGTTTAACCCGAAGTCGAATTCGGTAATTTTAATGACACTTTCCGATCAGAAAAACTCGTTGAAGTTTGACGAAAACGGTGATTTGAAAGAAACAACCGACAAATGTGCTAACCTGACGACAAAACGCATTTTAACTGATTTGCAATCACGAAATTTGGCGAAAATCGCACTCAACATTCGCCGTGTTTTCGGTAACAAAGCCGAACAAGACATCGAATGGGGAATTATGAACGGGCAAATTTATGTCGTTCAGTCGCGCCCGTATTTTGAAGGAAAATAAAGTTCAGAGTTCCAACTTCAGTTGGAACTCAAAACATTGTATTTATGAAAAAAAATGTAATTTTAAGTTTCGCGGCTTTGATTTTTGCGGCGTGTTCGGGGGCGAACCAACAAACCGTAAATACAAACATTGCGCCGAATAATCAGCTCCAAAATTCGCCGATTGTTTCGAGTCATTCGCAAAACGGTGCGTCAATGAGTTCGACGCAAACAGATTCAAAAACCGTTCCCAATAACGGAACAAAATCGAAATGGACACAGAGCGGCGATCCGGTTGATACGAGTTCGTTTGATGCGGAAATCAAACAAGTCGAAGACAAAATGAAGGCGAATCCGAAAGATGAAAGTTTGAAAAAATCTCTGTCGGAAGCCTTTTCAAAACGCGGTTTGGTTTTGACTGAATCGCGGCAATACGCTTCGGCTTTGGGCGATTTTCGGAAGGCTTTAAAGCTCGATCCGACCAATGAAGAAGCGAAAAAATGGATTGATCAGATAATCAATATTTACAACAGTATCAACAAAGAATATCCAAAGGAAGGCGAAGAACCGCCACCTTTACCGTTCAAAAAATAAGGAGAAAAAGTTTTGAGTTCCAACTTCAGTTGGCATTTCTGCGAGCGAAGCAAAGCAGAACTTCATTGCCTATCGAAATCTGAGATGGAAACGAAAAACCGCGTTGCTTCGCTCGCGTTTGCTAACTGAAGTTGGAACTCAAAACTTTACAAATCCGCCTTACAAAAACTAAACTATCTCTTTTGCAATCATAAATAAATTTTTAATAAGTAAGTGGACAGAATAGTTTTATAGATATTTGAAAATCTTGTATGCTAG
>CALMEH010000026.1 GCA_937863115.1 uncultured Acidobacteriota bacterium | reverse complement strand
AACACCTTCACCAAAAAAACAACCCCACCACCACAAAAAAAATTTTTTCCTGCGCCCGCCATAAAAACGGTTTTCGTAAATTGCGCCGAAATAATAAAAATGGTGGCAAGGCGCGTTTCCTGATTAGCAATGGCGACAGTTTCCAAAAAAGTCGAAAATATCCAAAGCCATATAACCAATCCGATTTTTGGCGAAAAGGCGGCGATTTCTTCGTTGTGAAAAAGATTTCCGAGCAGTTGCGGAAACAAAAACAGCGTCAAACACGCCAAACCGCCAATCGTGAAATTAAACAGTAAAATATTGAAAACAGCGAGTTTGCGCTTTTCCTCGCCACGCGAAAGAAAATAAAACGCGCTCATCGAAAAACCGAGCGGTAAAATCCCCATCGCGTTAATAATCACCTGAAAAACCTGCCGATAAACACCGACTTGTTCTTGCGTTAATGCGCGAACAATCAAGAGCGGCAACAAAAAACTCAACCCGAAGCCAACTGTTTTCGCAAACAAAAGCCACGCGCTTTGAACTTTTAATGAAGTTGTTTGATTAATTTCCTGCAAGTATTAGTTATTTAGGGAAGGTGAAAAAAGTCAGTTGCCGAAAACCGTTTTTTTTTCTCGGCAACTGAATTATACCACGAAATAATTTCGCATTTAATTTTTCTTTTTCAAAACTGCAAACGTCGCTTTCGTAAAAAATTCTTCCGTTACGGGAAGTCTCGAAAGTTTTTCGAGATGTTTGCCGATTTTGAATTTCTTGCCGCCGAAACCGATGTTTTCGAGATGTTTAATTTCAAAAGGCAGTTTTTTGATTAGTCCGCGAAAACGTCGAATCGTGATGTGATTGAGATATTCGTCCCATTTTTCTTTGTCGAGAAACGGATTCGGTTTGCGTTTGCCGGTTTTTTCGTCAATGTAATAACACGCAACATCATAATCGGGCGAATCGTATAGATGCGCGGCGACTTGCAGAAGCGTGTCCATCGAAAAAACCGAATTTGCCCACGGCATCGGGATTATGTCTTCGAGATGCGAACCGTAAGGCGTAAGCCAAGTGCTGAAATGAAGCAGCAAAATTCCGTCAGGTCGCAAAACGCGCTGACATTCCATTAAAATCTCGCTCGGTTGGCTCAGATGTTCAAACGTATCAATCGAATAAATTATGTCAATGCTTTCGTCCGGCAGAGGAATTTTGTTCGGTGTCGTTTGCACGAATTTAATTTTATCGCCGTAATTTTCGCCGGCGATTTTCAAGGCTTCGGAGTTGATTTCCGCGCCAATGGCTGTAAAATTTTCGTGTTGCAAAAAACTGTTGAGCAAATAACCGCGATTGCATCCGAGTTCCAAAACGGTTTTGCCTTCAAACGCGGCGAAAGGCTTGAAAAGTTCCTGATATTCTTCGATTTGCTCCACACGGTCGGCAACATAATTTTCCATCGAATCAAAGCGCGTGATTTCGTCTTTGCGAAATCCGAAGCGTTTCAAAGGTCCTTTGCCTAAAAATAATTTTGAAATCGCCAAACAAACTTTTGGTGAAATACCGCTGATTTGCGGAACAGTTTTGATATTTTCTACTGCGTTCATAAATTTTCCTTTCAAATATGATTGTGGAGTTATTCGATTAAATTGTTAATGGTTTCATTTTGCCATAATTTTTTGATAATCGGCGATATTTAAATTGCTTCCGATGTCCGCGCCGTTTTTGCCTTTGCCTTTGAATTTGCTGTTTGCCGCGAGGCGAAAATCTTTTTGCGCCGCGTTCATAAAACCGATGCTTTTGTAATCTTCAATCCAAATGTTTCCGTTGGGAAATATCGAATCGGATTTGTTGATTTTTTTGCTGTTGAAAATTATGTTGTTTTGGAAAATCCTTTGTCCTTCGGCTGATTTGATGTTCGGATGACCTTGAACGCCGTAGCTGTCGTGTGCGGCGATGTTGTCGCGGAACAAAAAGTTTTTCGGCATTTCGCCGTGAAACATCAACGGATTTCCGACATTAAAACTCGTATTGTTGGCAATCAAAATATCTTCGCCGTTTGAAACTTGGATGAAATATCCGCCGTAGCCGACTTCTTTGTTGGTGATGTCGAGAAAAAGATTATTAACAATCGTCAGACGTTTCAGAGTTTGGCTCGGATGTCCATCGTCTTTGCCCAAAATATTAATTCCCGTTCCTGCGCTGATAATCAGATTATCTCTGACTGTAACGTCTTCAATCGTGCTGAACGGGGCTTTGCCGTCTTGGTTGCGAACGGTTATCCACATTGCGCCCGCCGATTGATTGTTTTCGAGGACGTTGCCGCTAAACTGCACGCGCTTGGCATTTTTTATTTCAAAATCGTTTTTTATCGTAACTTTTTTGAACCATTCGAGCGGTTTGTAGAAATAATTTCCGCGAATTTCGAT
>CALMEH010000025.1 GCA_937863115.1 uncultured Acidobacteriota bacterium | reverse complement strand
CCAAACTCAAACGTCCGGTCAAACTCAGCGAACCGCCAACGGGCAGAACTTCGCAAGCCCTGTGCAAAGCCGTTGCCTATTGCGCCCGCGAGATTATGACCGACAAAGTTGCGGTTTTCACCGAATCGGGATTGATGGCGCGGCGTTTGTCGAGCATTCGTTCGGGTCTTTCAACTTTTGCACTGACAAATTCGGAAGAAGTCCGTAATCAACTTTCGCTCATCTGGGGCGTTGAACCATTGATTCACGAAGCACCAAAAACATCGGAAGAAATGCTCAAAGACGGCGAAAAAACACTTTTGCAAGCAAATGTCGTCAAAGACGGCGAAACAATCGTAATGATGGCTGGCAGATTGTCGGGTTTGGGACTTTCGAGTTCCGTAGTTGTTTGGACAATCGGTGAAGACACGGCGCGAAGATAGATTCTATTATTTATTATTTTCGGTATAAACAAACGTTTTTTTGCGGAGAAGCCAATTAATTACCATAATCACCGGAAAAATTATCACGCCGCCGAACAGATGACCGAAAAAAATCGTCACGATTCCGCTGTGAAACATCGAATTAATTGTTCCCGCCTGATAACCGCCGCCGGGCGAGCCGTAACCGATGACCGCTCCGAACACAAAAAAAAATAAAACCATACTCAGATAGAAAATTATAGTCTTCAAAATCCAATTTTTCAGCAAAACGAGTAAAGGATATTGGACAAAAATTATTGCCACTGCCGCAAAAAACGTAAATGCTATCGAAAGCACATCGCCTTTTTGCAAAATTATTATGAAAATTAGTGGTAAAAGCACTAACGGGATATTTATGCCAAGAAAACAGGCATATTTTAAAACGGAAAATTGGTTCGTAATAACCGTTTCGTGGGTTGTTAAATGAATTTGTGAACTTTGCGGATTCATTTTGATATTTTAATCGGCAAAAAAATTAACCGTAAACATTTATTAATTTGTTCTTATCCGAAATAAATTTTTTTTCAGATTTACAGAATTTCTTTTGAAATACTATTAGAAAAAACCGAAAAATTCAAATATAACATTTGAGCGGAATTTCTTTATTTTGCTACAATTTTTCTGAAACTATGAGTTATCGCAAAACGTCCGAAATTGAGGAAAAACTCAAAAGATTTGAAACCGTAGAAGAAAGCACCGATTTCGACCGCATTCGCTGTCCCTTATGTCTGTGGCAGCCCTTAAAATCGAGTCAGTGGTTTTGCGCTGATTGCGACGCGCCCGAATTTTTCTACGGCGGTTGCGGAAATATGTGGAATACGTTTGAAACACGCGGAAAATGCCCGACGTGCGCTCATCTTTGGCGTTGGACATCGTGTTTGCAATGCGGCGAATGGTCGCGCCACGAAGATTGGTATAAACAAAACGACGAGACAATGAGACGATGAGAAAATTCTCCGTCTCAGCGTCAAACAAATTCATTGGTTGATTGTTTGTATTTTTTGTTGAAAACGCCTGTGTCCGAGAGTTTTTTGATGACCGTTTTGACGGTTGAAATGCGCGAAGCATATAGCGGTTGTCCGAGTTGCAGAAGTTTATTATAGGCGAGTTCAAAATTGCCGCGGGTGTTGATGGCGTTGATGATATCCACGCTCTTGGCGCGTCCTTGGTGGCGAATGTCGCAGATGATTTGGCAGACTTTTGCCGGAAAACCGTCCAAATTATAGCTTTCGGCGTAGGATTGCATATTCTTTTTGAAATGCTCAACAGCGATTTTTACTTGCAAACGACGGTGCACGGCATCATTCATCGCCCAATGCACGAAACGCGCCGAGCAGATGAGTTCTTGATTTTCGATATTGTCGAGCGACGGGTTGAGATAGTTCATCAAACCTTCCGTCGTGCGGTCGTCTTCGAGTTGTGTCATCGCGCCCGTCGTTTCGCGGTAGAAAACGCGTTTGTCTTTGAGAACGATTTTGGGAAAATATTCCTTCGCGTTCGGAAGCGCGAGCAATTCTTTGAAAAACCGCACAAAATCGCCGTTCGGCACGTGCGCCGCATATTGCATAAATCCGAATGTAAATTTGGCGCGGTCGTAAGTGTTCAAGCAAAGAAACGAATTTTTACTCTCAGCAGCGGCAGTCGGCGCAATGAAATACGCCCAAAATTTGTATTCCTTTTTATATTTTTCGGCATCGTAAGCCAAACCGTCGGCAACGGTCAGATTAATCAAGCCGTGTTTCGTCTGCTGATAGACAGTTTCTTTACCGATAAGAAATTTCGGCTGATTGCTGCCGATAACCTGTGCAAAATGCGAATTGTTCGTTTTTGAAAGACTGAAATTGATTGCCATTTTTTTCTTGTTTGACGTTAAACTGATGTTTGGAGTCCAGTCTTCAGACCGGACTCCAAAAACTTACCGGCTGAGTTTAATACACTCTTTCAGGACTTTTGCGTTCAACCTTCACATCGCGTGGCAATTCTTCGAGAAATTCAACATCAATTTCAGCCATATTTCCCGCATCGTCCAAATTATATGCCGTTTTGGTTCCGTCCGTATCAACCGCAAGCACAAAATTATCTGCGCTATACGTCAAATCCTTGCCTTTTTGATTGGTGTCAATATCGGTCGGTTCAAAACCTAAAATGACAATGCCTTTTTTCGTTTGGCAGACAGCGTGAAGTTGCGAAATTTTGCGTTGGCGTTTCAGATTTGAATCGTAATAACGCGTTAGGGAAATTCCGACTTGCTTTTTGATTACGAGAAAAGTTTCGTGTTTCGTAGTTCCGGCAGTAAATGTCAATTTCCAAATGCCGTCTAAATCTACACGCGAATCCTGATAACCGAGTTTTTGGCAGATGCTCTGTTCCTTGCTTTGCGCGTGTGCCGTAGCCGATGCCAGAAAAGTAATTGCGAACAAAAACAAAATGCCGAAGCCGATTTTTGAGAATGTTCTGATGAATGTTGATGTTTTGTGGTTTAATGCTTTCAGATTCATTTCTTCGTTCCTCCTTCCGATTTAATTTCCAATTTATATTTAACGATATTCGGCAAAACAAAGAAGTTTGCCGAATATCGTTAAACAATTATGATTTTGAAATCCGAAAAAATTATGAACCTGAAAGCGAAAATATGCAAATTGTCTGGGCTAATCAGCATTTAAGACTTGCGCGACGGTTTCTTTTTTTAAACTTTTGCCTCCGCCGCGTTTGTTGAAATCATCGAGCGAAATTTGTTTATCGCGCCAAGCGTCGAGATGCCCGACTTGGTGCACGCATTGAATTGTGCAGGTCGGCGCACACCATTTTTCGGTAATGTATTCGCGTTCCATATCTTTTTGCGTGTATTCGTGAAGCGAAATTCCGGGCGTTCCGCGCTGTTGCGAACACCAATGCACAAGTCCTTCTTCGCAAACATACAAATAACGCGCTCCGGCACGGCATTTCCATTGGTATTCCTTGCCGTCAACCAATTCGTCTTGAAACCAATTCCAACGCGCATAACTTCTCGCGCCTTTTGCCTTGATTTCTTTGTAAATCTTTTTCTCGTGGTCGGTCAAACCTTTGTTCAAACCCATTTCGTCGTGAATTACGCCGACTGTCGAAGAAAATCCTAATTCGAGCGCACGATTCGCAATAATTAACGCTTCGTCGGGGTTTGCCACGCCGCCGCCGACTACCGAATTGATATTTACTTTGAATTTCGCGTGTTCCGCGAGATTTTTCAATTTGCCGTCCAAGACCTTCAAACTCTTTTTGGAAACGTCGTCGGGCGTTACGTTATCAATCGAAATTTGCAGATAATCCAATCCGGCTTCGTTGAGTTTTTTAATTTTTTCGGGCTGAAAATAATAACCGTTTGAAATCAGACCGGCAATCATTCCGTGATGCCGAATTCGCGCAATAATTTCGTAAATTTCCGGATGCATCATCGGCTCGCCGCCCGAAATCGTTACGACCGAAGTTCCGAGTTCAGCAAGTTTATCAATGCGTTTCAGCATTTCCGCAATCGGCACGGGATCGCTCGTTTTGTCGTATTCGTTGCAATAAGCACACGCG
>CALMEH010000024.1 GCA_937863115.1 uncultured Acidobacteriota bacterium | reverse complement strand
CATTATGAAGCTAGATTTGAGTTTTGCTAACACCGCACGGGTTCTCCCAAAAGAATTCAGCAAATTGAAAATTTATCTCATTGGCGCGGGCGGCACGGGTTCATTCGCCGCGATGAATCTTGCCCGTCTTTTGTTTGAAATCAATAGAATCGGTAAAGCGGCGGATTTGACCATTATTGACCCGGACATCGTGGAAAGCGGAAATATTCCGCGCAGTAATTTTTGTGCTGCTGAGATTGGAAGACTCAAAGCGCAGACTCTCGCTGAAAGAATCACGCTCGCGTGGGGCTTGGAAGTCGCGTATTCAAACGAAACTTTCAGTTACGAAAAACATATCAAACCGAATCGTAACAGCTATAAAGAACTGACTGTTTTAATTGGCTGTGTTGACAATCATTTAGCGCGGCGAGAAATTCACCGCTCGCTTGAAGAAGCCAATAAATATAATTCCCATAATGCGCCCGAATGCTGGTGGATTGACGGCGGAAACGGTAAATTTTCCGGGCAGGTTTTAATCGGTTCTGAAGTCAGAAGGGAAAAAGCGGAAAATCATTTTTCGAGTTCGACGATTTGTAAAAAATTGCCCGCGCCGTCTGTAATTCATCCCGAACTGCTCGAAAATCAGGAAATTCCGTTGCCCAGAGAAAGTTCGCAGCGGATGTCGTGCGCCGAGAGAATAATGCGCGGCGAACAAAGTTTGAATATTAACCAACGTGTCGCAGTTGAAATCGGCGAAATGCTCACCGAGTTATTGCTGACGAATTCTCTGCGCCGTTTCGCTACATATTTTGACCTCGATTCGGGAACGAGCCGATCAAGTTATTGCACGCCCGAAAACATTTCCGAAGCTCTGCAAATTGCTAAAACGAACAAACCGAAAGGAAAAAGTCGGAGTAAATCAGGTGGAGCATGAACCTAAACTCTTTGCGAGAGAGGTGCTTTACCAAATGCTCGCCACAGCTTTAATTAAAAAAAAGCCGCTGCCAGACGATTGGAGCGTGGTCAAACTCGAAGAAGAAGTATCACGCGCCGGAAGCGATTACGAACCGAATCTTTATCTCAGACACCGGGACGCACTTCGCACCTCAGTTTTTTATCTGGTAGATTTTGCCCGCCGGATGCCGGAATGGATTAATCTTTCAACCACAAACGAGCGAGTTCGCAAAATCTGCGATGAACTTGCCGATGAAATTGAGCAAATAACATACGAGCCTGAATCGGTAATTGCCAGGCGCGGAAAATTAAAGTCGTGGCTCAAAGCAATTCTCGCAGTTCAAACCTGTTGGATTTACTGCGAAGAAACCGAACGCGTTATCGCCGAAAAAGAGGAGTCAAAACGCCTCCAAAGAACGGAAAATCCTGCTAAAAATAAAGAAAGCAAACCTATTCCCCAACCTAATAAGTGGCAATCTGCTTTGGCACGGGAAATTTTTCAAAAAGTAAGCAACAGACAAAATGCGTCAGAACAGCCGAGTTTGTTCTAAATGTCAAGGTAAAAATTATGATGGAATTACTGCCAGCCGATTTGCGTGAGCAATTACCGAAACTTTACGAGCAAGAGGGAACTGATGACAAAATCGTTTACATCAAATACTTTTTTCCCGCCGGAAATTGGACGTGGTTTGTCATCGAAGGCGAGTCGGATGGTGACGATTTTTTATTTTTCGGTTATGTCATCGGACTTGAAAAAGAATGGGGTTATTTCACTCTCCAACAGCTTGAAGAAATTAATGTTCGCGGATTAACCGTTGAGCGCGATTTGTATTTCAAACAGGAAAGTTTCAGCAGTTGTTTGCGTCGTTGGAAACAGGAACGCGGCTTGTAAAAAATAAGCGGTTGGCAAGTATCAGCCAACAATCGGATTTTTCAAAATTATGAATACAAATCAAGAAATTTCGTTAAATGCTCCGTCGGCAAGTTCAATCTTGAGTAATTTTTTGGGTAAGCAACAAGTGATAAGTGCGGAAAATATAGAAACGGTTTCCGAACCGATTTCAGAGATTAAAGTTTCGCCTGCCGCCGAAATCTTAAACCGTCTAAACAACAAAAAAGAGAGAGCGGCAGTAAATCTCGGCATTACGACGGCGGAAGTCGAAACGATGCCGTTTGATTTGTCGCAACTTGAAACCGAAGGCATTTTTCTAAACGTGGATTGCAAAGGTTTCAGCACACTTGAACGCCAAATCGAATGGAAATCGCTCGGCGTTGAATTGCCTCCGGGACAAACAGTGAAATTATCACCGCCGCGAGTCGGACTGCTTCCCGATGTCTTTCGCCGAAAGTTGATGCGTGCCGCAAGTCAGGCGCATCACGCCCTCAATAAATTCAGTTTTCGTTTTACTTTGTGCGAAAGCGTCTGGGGAACGAGCGAATATAAATGGATTCCGTGGAATGCCTTTGAAAATTTCGAGCAGGAATATAAACGAGCCTGTGAAACTTTATCGGCGGCAAAGGCGGAAGTCTTGGCGAATTACGATGAAATATTGGTAACTTTACGAAAAAGTTTTGCCGATTTAGCCGAAGATTCCGCTAAACGCCTCGATGCAACGCTTGAAATTCCGCTTAACCGCGAAGAATTTATCGCCAACGTCGTTGCCCACGCACTCGGAATGATTCCGACTCGTGAAATGATTCGAGATGGATTGAGTATCACGATGAAGCCGAAAGTAATTGTTTTAGGTTCGGAAATGCTGGCGGAACAGCAAACGGCAAAAGCCTTGAATCTTGAAAATGCCAAAATCGAAGTCGCACAACAATCGGTTAATTTGGAACTTGATACCAAAACTCGAATCGAACAACTCAAAATCCACGATTTTGAACTTGAGCAAAGTCGTGAACGCGAAGTCAAAGAACGGATTCGCCAAATGAAAATCGAAGCCGCCCTTACGGCAGCAAACGATGCGATTTCACCGATTAAAGAAGGTCTTGATCAAATCACCGCCAAAATCTTTGAAGCCGCTTCCGAGATGGCAAACAAACTCCAAACGGCGAATTTTGTTCCCGGCGCACTCGCCAAACGTGCGCGGCAGATGTGCGAATGGTATCGGCTGATGAATTTTACGCGGGACACATCGCTTGAAGAAGTTTTGGAACGCTTGCAATCAGCAGCGGGCGCGGATGCAAAAATCCGTTCCAAAGTGGAGATGCAATCGGCTCTCAATGATGTTTTAAGAGCGACAAGCCTGCAATCAAAACGCCTGCTCGATGATGACCGCCTTTCTGCTTTGGAACTTTAACCAAAACCTTCCTTGGGCAATAATATACTTGACTCACCTATTTATATTTGGTAGAATGTAGTTATGATGAACGATAACAACAATTTACCGAAAACATTACAGCAAGCAATTCGTCATTTTTCAGACGATTTAACTTGCATTCAATTAGTTGCCTCGCTTCGCTGGTCGGACGGCATTGCCGTTTGCCCAAGATGCGAAAACAATCAGACATCGTTTCTTTCCACTCGCAAGATTTGGAAGTGCAAAGCCTGTAAAAAACAGTTTTCCGTCAAAGTCGGCACAATCTTTGAAGATTCTCCGATTCCGTTAGACAAATGGCTAACGGCAATGTGGCTTATCACCAACGCCAAAAACGGTATTTCATCCTACGAAATTCACCGCGCAATCGGTATCACTCAAAAATCGGCTTGGTTTTTGCTTCACCGAATCCGCCTTGCAATGCAGAACGGTTCGCTTGATAAACTTTCGGGCAACGTCGAAGTTGACGAAACATTTATCGGCGGTTTGGGTAAAAAAATGCACAAACAAAAACGCGGACAAAAAAATAAAAGTCGCGGGTCTGTTGGGAAAACCGCCGTGATGGGCTTACTCGAAAGAAAAGGTCGTGTAACCGCGAAAGTCGTTAAAAACGTCAATCGTGAAACACTTCATTCGGAAGTCAAAAGCAATGTCGAAACAGGCTCAAATCTTTTCACAGACGAATGGCGTTCATATCGCGGATTAAGCGAAGATTACATTCACGAAGTTATCAATCACTCGATTGAATATGTTCGCGGAAACATTCACACGAACGGCATCGAAAATTTTTGGTCGTTACTGAAAAGAACAATTCGCGGAACTTATGTTTCGGTTGAGCCTTTTCACTTAGGGCGTTATTTAGCCGAACAAACCTTTCGTTTCAATGAACGCAAAGGTAATGACAAAGAGCGATTTCTTGGAGCATTAAAAGCCGTTAGCGGTAAGCGTCTGACTTACAATGAGCTAATCGGCTTTGGAGGGCAATAGACGCGGTAAAAAGAAGAAAGATTAGGCTTTCTTAGTAGCCTTTTCTTTCTTAGCCTTTTCGTCTTTTTCCCGTTTCAAAATTTCATCTTTCGGAACTATCACAACTTGCTTAAGAAGATTCTCAAAGCGTTCAAACTCTTTTCCATCATTTTTCATTTCGATTTCTTTTTTCATATCTTTTCTGATTCTTTCCATAATTCTGAAAAAGATTTCATAAAACCAATATTACGAGAAATGTTATATTGGAGTAATACGTTGCCCGTAAGTATTTCAACTTTATTCTCATTCTTAAGTTCACTCTTATAATCAAAAAACTCATCGCCTTGATTTCTGGTGTTAAACTCATTTTCTAATACGATTGCCAGAACATTAGCTATTGTTGAAATGCAATATAAAAGCCTTTTTCTTTTTTTTGGCGCATCAACAAACTCTTTAGGGTTTTCAATAAACTTTTTACCAAAATCATCAGACTCCAAAACCCTTCTTATAAAATAAATAAACACAAATCGCGTTAATGTATAAGATGCAAAACCTTTATCAGTAATCTTTGACTGCAATGATTCAAAAGCAACATTAAACAGGTCAAATAACGCTATTACTCTATATGCGTCAACCTCTTTTCTACCGAAAATTTTTCCGTAATCAGTATTAAAAATCTTATTGTCTATCAAGTGAGAATCTGATGGTTTGCTTAAATCAAACGCCAACAATAACTGACCTATTAAGGTATTTTCAATAACGTCTTTACTACTCAAATCAGGACGCTCACCGCGACTAATTCTATAAAACATCTTGAATGTCTTTGCAATACTTGATTGCAGGCGCAGTTGAATATGATTATTAGACTGTAAATCGCGGGTTCGTATAGAGTTCTGGTTATTGGTTCTGTAAGTAATGTTCTTAACAAGGTCGCCTTCGGAAAGAACTTGAATAAATTTCACCATAATCTTAAGGTCTGGTGTAATGCCCATTGCATTATCAAAAAGACCTTTAAGACTTTGACAACCATTAACAACTGCGTAGTCGGAGATGGTGATTTTATTACCATTTTCTACTTTCAAAGTTTTACACAAAACAATGATTCCATTGTGAAACGCAGGAAAATATTTGTGTTCCAAAGGTTTATCCTGAATAGTTTCTATTAGGCTTTTATTGACTGTGGTTTTTTTACCAAGCCAATATCTTACATTTGGCGCAAATAGTTCACCATTCTCTATGCCGTGCATTTTTATAAGTTCCGATGCGTATAAAGGCGCAATCGCCATATTTAAGTCAGAGCCAATAGGATATTCCATACACGGAACATTAGAAATATCAAACTCTATTGGAGTATTTATCGGCACAGTTTTATCAATCGGAACATAGTCCGATTCCAACTTATCAGCGTCCCAAACTTCTATATTTGGATTGTGTTTTAGGTAATCAATCGCATCACTGCCTTTAGTGCGATTTGTTATGTAAATACCTTTAACTTTATAACCTGAATCTAATTTATCGCCGATTTGTTCTCGTTCTAATATTGCTTTTAGGTCTGGGCTAATCTGCCTTGAAGCAATTAAGGTTTTTATAGAGTTTGAGTTTTGGAATTGTAATAAACTGCCCTGAAAAGTTTTCAAATCAACATCGCCCAAAAACGCACCGCTTGTGTTTTGAGCAATACTGCCTTGAAAAACCTCGATTGTTTCAAACGGAGGGTTAACATAAATTCCATCAATACCTTTATCGTGATTTCTGTCGCAAATAGAATCTTGAATGTCAATTTCGTCCAGGTGATAGTAATTTTCTAAAAACCAAGCCAGAAAAGCGCGTGATTCAGTTGCTTCCTTCATAAGCCAACCTCCGAAATGCGCTTTAATCGCAGGATACAACAAGTTAAGTTTTGCCATAGATTTTTCTCAAAGTATGATAAATTAAACCTTAAGATTATATCATAGTTCTTTAGCTCTGGTGAGTCAAGTATATTATTACCCTTCCTTGATTTATGCCAACCATAGTTCGTGCTGAATACCTCAGCTATTACAATCCATCGAGCAACAGCGATAAACTTTTTAATGTTTTTATCGTCTTGGCGGATGATGGCACTTACAGTTGTTTAACCGAAAACGGCAGACGCGGAAGCAATTTGGTTCGCCGTGTTGTTTGCGAAGGTATTCGGCGTGAACAAGCCGAACAAAAATTTTGGGGAAAAGTGCGGGGGAAACGTAATCACCGCGATACGCCTTATACAAATGAATCTTTCGGCAGCAATTACAGCCAAATCGCTTCGCAATATAAGTTTAATTCACAATCAAATAATTCAGTAAACACTAATGCACTCAAAACAGTTGAGCCGAAAACAAATGTTATTTCTTTTCCGGTCGAAAAAACTGAAAAACAAGTTCAAAAAGTAACGCAAAACGGCATTCTCAATAGTAGTCAGTTAGACTCATTGGAATTTTAAAGATTGATTATCTTAAAACCGCAAGCTATTTCTATTCCTGCTCAAATTGCTTGATATGATAAGAGGCATCAGGAAAAGTAGCGATGATTTCCAGTTTTCCGCCAAGTGCTTTGATGAATTCCCGGAGAGTCGAAATGTG
>CALMEH010000023.1 GCA_937863115.1 uncultured Acidobacteriota bacterium | reverse complement strand
AAACAAAAATGGTTAAGCAAGAATCGGTATTCTTGAAACCGGCTTTGGCAAATGCCCGATGTGCCGACTTGAATTCTTCATTGCTCAACAAGCAGATATTCTCCACTCGCGTCATCAATTCCAAACTCATCGCCGCTAAACATTGCGAAGCCACATTTCTGCCACGATATTCTTCGGCAACATAGATGCCTTCGAGATAAGCGACATCTTCGGTTTCGGCAACGATGTCGGCTTTGAAAACGAGTTTGTCATTTTCAAAGACGACGAAGGTGCGACCTTTTTCGATGCGTTTCATTGTGCGTTTCAAATAACCTTCGCGGTCTTTTTCCATCGGATTAACGCCGGATTCGATAAACGCAACTTCGGCGTGTGCTTCGGCAATCGGCAGTAATTCTTCCGGTTTCGCAAGACGCAGGTTGTAGTTTGATTGTTGAACTAAAAACGGGAAGTTCATTTCAAAAAGCAATTCCATACAACTCAGACGCGGTTTTTGACCGGCTTCGGCATAGAAATTCCAGAATCTTTCAACCGATTTGCTGTCCGACATAACGATATGCAGCGGTGTTTCCGAAACTTTGGCTTTCAGAGCGAAAGCAACCAAAGCGTTGTCGGAACGAGTTTCAATCAAAGTCGTATGACCAATTAGCGCAACTCCTTCAAGCGTGCCTTGCGACGAGCGATAACCGTAGAACTGACCGCGATTATCTGCCGATTGCAAGCCGTTGTCTTTGATAAAACTTTTCATTACTACTGTGTGAACAGGGCGCAATGACAAGAATTCCAATACCTCAGCTTCGTTAGCATTTTCGAGCAGTTGCAGACGGTTCATCTCCGGCATTGCTTTGAAAATCGGCGCACTCTGGTTTTTAGCTATGATTTGTGTTAGATGTTTTTTCATAGTCTTAATCTCCTTATTAGATTTCCTCAAATTCAGAATCTTAGTCTTCACCTCGTATAACTGAATTTGCCAGAGTGCTGTCAGCGATTAAAACTCCATCGGCAATTAAAACGCCGTCGCTGGTTAGAACACCATCGCCGACCAAAACACCGTCTGCGACCAAAACGCCATCCGCGACCAAAACGCCATCTGCGACCAAAACGCCATCCGCGACCAAAACGCCATCCGCAACCAAAACGCCGAAAGCCTTAAAGACTGAGCCGTCGCCTAAAGTCGTGCCATTACTCAGCATTGCTTTGGGTGTAACGGTTATGTTTGAGCCGGCGGCAAAATTGCCGTTTGTGGCATATTGGAACGAAGCGTTATTGTAAATACCTTTATCAAACCACGAATTATTGCGATAAACTTCGTGGAATTTAGTCGCTAATGTTTGACCTTTCAAATAAGCGTGATTGGTCAAAATTCCTTGCGACCAATTAAATGTTGCGCCGTTGAGCGTTGAGGTTGGAGTCGGGAAAGTCATTCCGGTTGCCAATAAATCCATTCCGTTTGTGGCGGACGTATTGAAATTGATGTCGGTGCGAT
>CALMEH010000022.1 GCA_937863115.1 uncultured Acidobacteriota bacterium | reverse complement strand
TGATTTCGCGCCCTGTGCCGTCCGTGTAGCGGTAAATGTCGTCATTGTAACCGGGCAAATACGGAAGTGCTTTTATCATTCTCGTCATCTGTCCCGCCGCATCGTAAAAGTAGAGAATATCTTTGTCTTTTGAATCGTTAAATGTCCGGTAGTTAATTTTGTTAAATTACTTTAATACTTCTTCGCAATCAAGACGTTTATTATCTTCTGAAGAACCTTTATATTCAATTCCTGTTAGCTTTCCTCTAAAAATGTATAGCCAAACTCCAAGCTCGTTGTTGTAATACAAATATGAATCGGGAATGTCTTCGACATATTCCACATAAAATTCTTTTAAATCGAAGTTAAACCGATTGGCTTTAACCGCCTTTTTAGCTTTAAATCGTAACTCTACAACAACATCTGAAACGACATTATAACCCCAAGGATTCTTGCTCTCCAAGCAGTTTCCGGTTGAATAAATTGCTACTAACTCTCCGCTTTTTGTATTATATGTTACTTTTCTTCCCCAACCATCTCTCTCAGTTTCAGCACGGTTTAGTTCTTTAACAATTTTAGGAGAATCAAATATTCTTTCGACATCTGCTCGATTAGATTCAAAAACTTTTAATGTTCTAAGTTTCACCATCCAATCCGACTCTTGAGCATTAATGGAATAACTACACACACCGATTAAGCCAAGAAAAAGAAATAAAATCGTTACTGAACTCCAATTTTTTTTAATATAACTTCCCATTTTTGAACTCCCTCCATTTCACCTTTAAAACAATATTTATCTAACCACGAATTGATTAAGCTAGAAGATGCATCATCCCTCCAGTTCTGCCCCTTAATATACTCACCAAATTTGGTATCTATCCCTTCTATCTCTGCTATTTTTTCAGCAATGTTTATATGATTATTGCCTGATTTATCAGTCGCATGAAAAATTTCATGTAGAAAAGTTAGCACTTCATAGCTTTCTCCATAAAACTTTCTATTCAACAGAACAGATGAACGTTCTTTTGATAGAAGAGTTGGTGTAATCTGGCTTGTTTCTCCAGCAGGAGCCTTTACAGGATCCCTATTTTTATTTGGCTTATATAATTCGACAGCCTCATCTGTAAGTGATAATACAATACTGCCTTTCTCTGAATAAATTTGTTCTGTAATCGTGTCAATATTTGAACTTGAGCCTAATTTTTTTAGCAATTCATTTATCTTTTCTTTGCAGGTTTTATCAGATAAGACTTTATCAACCCGCGGTTTTAAGTTTTTTAGAGGATCGGGATATTTAGAATATTTTACGTCGTGTAATCTTTTAGGATATTTATTGTTAAATCCAATAAAAGACCACGAATTAACTTCCCAAACATCGAATCCTCCAGATATATTGCTTATCGTGCCATCATTTTCCAGAATATATGAACCTGTTCCTGTTATTTGCAAACTTTTATATGCCGCATATTGCATTAGACCGAATTCCGCTGAACCATATCCGCGTGTGGCAAATTGCAGATTCAGATGATTTATAAATCGTGAATGATTTACCCGCATTCCGTCTATCGCAAAATCCATTCGCGCTCCGTTGACCATTAACGGTGAGTTATCGTCAATTCCGATAATCCCGTTTGAGCCGCAACCGATACAGCCTTCACCTTGCGGCTGTTGGTTCATATCTGGATATGGATTTTCTAACCCGACGCTTCCGCCAAGCGCGTCAAATTCTGCCCGTGAACTTTGCAAACCGTCCGCGTTAATCGTTGTTCCCGAAGAGTCGGTCATTCTTCGGCTGACTCCCGCCGCGTCTTCGTGTTCAAAAGTAACCGTTTCGTAAGCCGTGTCGTTCGGC
>CALMEH010000021.1 GCA_937863115.1 uncultured Acidobacteriota bacterium | reverse complement strand
GATAAAAAAATTCCGGGCAACTCTTTGGAGGGATTTTTTGGTTCCCGGGGGTTTTTTTTTTATTTTTTTGCAAAAGAAAAAACCCAGAAAAAAAAACCCGCCGTAAGCGAGTCTTTTGCGTTCACGGATGATGTCATATTCGATTTCGCCCAAGGATTCTTCGTCAATAAACGTGCTGTTTAATTGTTTGTGTTCGACGACTCGTGCACCGTAATCGTCAAATTCGAGCAAATCGCCGTTTTCGATTAAAATTATGTTGTCGTCCGTGTAGCCTTCGACGTGGTTTTTGACGTATTCTTTGTGGCGGAAAAGCATCCGATATTCACCGTGAATCGGCACGAGATATTTCGGACGCGCCGTTTCGACCATAATTTTTATATCTTCCTGCGAAGCGTGTCCCGAAACGTGAATCAGTCGGCGTTTTTCTTCGATGATGTTTGCGCCGCGTTTATAAAGATGTCCGATAAGCCGCGAAATATTTTTGTCGTTGCCGGGAATAATTCGCGCCGAAAGCACGACGGTATCACCTTTTTCAATCTGCATTCCTTTGTAAGTTCCGGTCGCCAAATTCCACAAAGCGGCGCGGTTTTCGCCTTGCGAACCGGTTACAAGATAAACGATTTGATCATCGTCTAAAGCTCGCGCTTCGCCCATACTGACCAAAACATTCGGCGCGATTTTGATAATTCCGAGTTCGTTTGCAATCTCGATATTTTTCACCATCGAGCGTCCGAGAACGCAAACTTTTTTATCAAATTCTTTGGCGACATCAAAAATTATCTGCAAACGGTGCATCGAGGACGAAAATGTCGAAACGAAAATTCGCCCCTGCGCTTCGGCGAAAATTTCTTCAAAAGCCGGAATAACCGCACGTTCCGAAGGTGTTCTGCCCGGAACGGTGGCATTTGTCGAATCTGCCAGAAGTGCTAAAACGCCTTCGTCGCCGTATTTCGCTAAAGTGTCTAAATCGTATGGCTTGCCGATAACAGGCGTGTCGTCAATTTTATAATCGCCGGTATGAATTACAGTTCCCATCGGCGTTTTTATTGCCAAAGAGAAACATTCAATCAACGAATGTGAAGCGTGGATAAATTCGATTTCAAAATTGCCGATCTTTGCGATGTCATTCGGTTCAACTCGATGCACGAGTGTTGATTCGACCATTCGATGTTCTTCCAATTTTTTATCCGCAAGCGCGGCGGTAAAACGCGAAGCATAGACGGGCAAATTAAATTTCTTCAAAATATAAGGTAACGCGCCGATGTGGTCTTCGTGTCCGTGTGTGAGAATGAGCGCGGTCAAATCATCACGATATTCTTCCAAAAAATCAAAATTCGGTATCGAAATATCAACACCGTAAGGCGTTTCTTCGGGAAAACCCATTCCCGCGTCAACGACAATCATCTCGTCGCCGCAACGAATTCCCATACAATTCATACCGAATTCGCCAATGCCGCCAAGAGGTATTATTTCTATTTTATTCAATTTATAAATTTCCTTTTTTCAATAATTTTAACCGTTTAGTATAACAGAAATTGCAGAAAGAAAAATCTCAAAAATAATCTTGACAAAAAAATAATGTATTTGTATTCTAATAAAGACAATTTTTGAAGGGGAGTAGATAGCCACCTAGGTTCGGCGAAATCGTCAATACGATTGTTGAAAAACACAATCCGGTTCGTCTGAGGCAAGTATCAAGACCTTCTGCGGTGAAACATCACGCGGAAGGTTT
>CALMEH010000020.1 GCA_937863115.1 uncultured Acidobacteriota bacterium | reverse complement strand
CAATTTTTTGCTGAATTTCTTGTGCAACTGAACCTAAATCGCGTCCGGCAACATTTGAACCGATGACGATGCGGCGTTTTGTGTTTTCGCGCAAAATCTGATTCGGTCCCGGCAAATTTTCGATGGTCGCAACGGCGGAAATCGGGATTTGCGTTCCGTTTGGCGTGTCAATAGTCACGTTTTTGAGTGCGTCCAGACTGCTGCGCGAAGCATCGTCAAAACGCACGACGACATCATAACGACGCGCTCCGTCAAGTGCTTGCGAAACCGTGCGTCCATTCAGAGCGGTTTCCAGCGTCCGCGTAATTTCGCCGGGCTGTAATCCGTATTGCGCGGCTTTTGCGCGGTCAACATTAAAACGAATTTGCGGGATCAAAACTTGTCGTTCAATCGAAACATCGGTCGCGCCCTCAACGGTGTTGATCGCGTTGCGGATTTCTTCAGCCTTTGAGCGAAGTGTTGCCAAATCATCACCGAAAAGTTTGACGGCAATTTGAGCGCGAACGCCCGATTGCAGATGGTCTAAACGGTGCGAAATAGGTTGTCCGACATTAGTTGTCACACCCGGCACAACTGCGAGTTTCGCCCGAATATCTGTTAGAATTTGTTCGCGCGTTCTGCTCGATTCTTTCAAATCAACGTCAATTTCCGTGTAATGAACTCCTTCGGCATGTTCATCGAGTTCGGCGCGTCCCGTGCGCCGTCCGGTTGAAATCACTTCGGGAACTTCCAAAATCAATTTTTCGGAAATTTGCCCGATGCGGTTCGATTCGGAGAGCGAAGTTCCGGGATTAGCCTGCACGTTGACGGTCAAAGTTCCTTCATTAAAATCAGGCAGAAACGAAGTGCCGACAAACGGCAAAGTTGCCATTGTCAAAGCGAATAAAAGTGTCGCCCCAACCATAATTTTATACGGATGGCGAAGCGTCCAATGGAGCAGTTTTTCGTCGTATTTTTTTAAGAAGCGAACCAAAAAGCCGTCTTTTTCTTCCTTCATCGCCTTCATTTTCGGCAATAAATATGAAGCCAAAACAGGCGTTACAGTCAATGAAACAAACAGGGAAGCAACGAGTGCGGTAATGTAAGCTAAACCAAGCGGCGCAAGAAGTCTGCCTTCTACGCCAGTCAGCATAAAAAGCGGCAGAAAAACAAGCGCAACAATAATCGTCGCATAAATTATTGATGAACGAATTTCGAGCGATGCGTGATAAATAACTTCGAGCGACGGGCGCGGATTCGGACTATTTTTATTTTCCCGAAGCCTGCGAAAAACATTTTCGACATCAACAATCGCATCGTCAACGAGTTCGCCGATGGCAACCGCCAAACCGCCGAGCGTCATCGTGTTAATCGTAATGCCAAAAGCATAAAAGATTAAAAATGTCGCAACGAATGACAGCGGAATCGCCGTTAAAGTAATAAAAGTCGTGCGGAAATTGAGCAAAAATAAAAACAGGACAATCGTGACCAAAATCGCCCCGTCGCGCAGGGCTTCGATAACATTCGAGATCGAATTGTCAATAAAACTTGCTTGGCGGAAAAGTTTCGCATTGATTTCAACATCCGGCGGCAGAGTTTTTTGCAATTCTTTGACGGCTTCGTCAACCTTTTCGGTCAAATCCAAAGTTGACGCGCCCGGTTGTTTCTGCACGGAAACGATGACGGCGGGTTTACCGTTCGTGCCGGCATCGCCACGTTTGATGCGTGCCCCGAACTGCACATCGGCGACATCGCCGAGTTTGATTGCCGTGTTATTGCGATAAGCGACAACCGTTTGTTTGAGTTCGTCAATCGTGTAAAATCTGCCCAAATTGCGGACGAGATATTCCTGCGATTGCGCATCCACAAAACCGCCTGTCGAATTGGCATTCGATTTTTCGAGCGCAGTCGAAACTTCTTCAATCGTGACATTGAATTGTTTTAGTTTTTCGGGTGAAACGAGTGCCTGATACTGTTTAACGCCGCCGCCAATCGGGATAACCTGCGAAACTCCGGTCACGCCTAAAAGTCGCGGGCGAATCGTCCAATCGGCTAAAGTCCGCAATTCCAAAGGATCTGTCGAGCCGTCTTTGCTTGACACGGCAATCAGCATAATCTCGCCCATAATTGAGGAAACCGGTGCTAAGAAAGGCGAAACTCCGGGCGGTAATTGTTCGCGGGCTTCGGTTATTTTTTCCGAAACGAGCTGGCGATTGCGGTAAATATCCGTTCCCCAATCGAATTCGACATAAACAATACTCAAACCCACACCGCTCACCGAACGCACCCTTGATACGCCAGGAACGCCGTTCATCACGGTTTCAATCGGATAAGAAACCTGCGTTTCGACTTCTTCCGGCGCAAGCCCGTTGGCTTCCGTCAAAACCGTAATTGTCGGTTTGTTAAGGTCGGGAAAAACGTCAACCGGCAACTTGAACGCAACATAGCCGCCCCACGCCAGCAGCAGAGCCGAAATTGCTACGACAATCAGCCGATTTTGTAATGCCCATTTGATAATTGCGTTCATTAAATATTACTCGTCTCTCTTTTGAAAATGCGCGATAAA
>CALMEH010000019.1 GCA_937863115.1 uncultured Acidobacteriota bacterium | reverse complement strand
ACAAACGTGTTAACAGGCAGCCTGGTGCGGTAGGCGTACGGCAGGTGGGCGTAGAAAAGCCTGGCCATGGCCGGTTTTGAAGACATCGAGACAACGAAGCGGATTCAGTTGGGCGAACCGATTTGGGTTACGGCGGAGAAACAAGGGCAAAAATCTGCCGCCTTCTTTTTTCCCGGCACAGAATCAGCGATCGGCGGTGTAAAACCGACAATTTCTAATGTTTATAACGGCAAAGTTCCGCCCGAATTTCGCGTGGACAAGATTCTTTCATATTTAGATTTGCCTGCGGAAAATCGTCCGACAATCTTGACGCTTTATTTCTCGGACGTTGACGATGCCGGACATGAATTTTCGCCCGATGCAGAAGAAACGCGCTATGCCGTGCAAAATGTTGACCGTTATATCGGGCGTTTGATGGACGGTTTGAAGTCGCGGAAGATTGATAAAAAAGTAAATGTAATTATTACCTCAGACCACGGAATGGCAAGCTATAATGCGCGAAATGCAATTTTTCTCGATGACTATTTTGACTTGGAAAATACAACCGAAAAAATCCTCTGGACAAATGAAATTGTGCAGATTTTCCCGAAAAAAGGTTTGGAACAAGAAATATTCGAGAAAATTAAAAACCTCGAACAAACAAAATGCTGGCTCAAAAAAGATATTCCCGATAGATTTAATTATAAACAAAGTGCGCGGGTTGCGCCGATAATTTGTTCCTCTAAAGAAGGTTGGATAACCACAAATCGCAAACGCTACAATGATTGGATTAAAGATTTAGACGACATTACGCGACCTCGCGGCGCACACGGTTACGATAATTCTCTGGTTTCGATGCGTGCAATTTTCCTCGCACACGGCGCGGCGTTTAAGAAAAATTTTGTTGCCGAACCTTTTGAAAATATCGAAGTCTATAATCTGATGTGCAAAATATTAAATCTAAACCCCGCAAAAAACGACGGCGATTTTGAGAAGGTAAAATCGGTTTTAAAATAGATTTTTTAACCACAAAACTACACGAAACAACACGAAAGAAAGATAATTCTTTTTTGAATTGAGTATAATTTATAGATGGTTTATTGTATTATCTATGCGATACATCCAAAATCCGCCGAATCCTTATTTGAAATATTCGTCAGAATTTTTGGGCGAACCTTCGGCGACAAAACTCGAAATTTACGAAGAAACAAATACCAAAAAAATTATCACAAAGGCTTTTTCGGCGGATTTCGGACATCGTTATACGGTTAATTGCTATCGCGGTTGCATTCACGCTTGCACTTATTGTTTTGCGCGACAATATCACGAATATTTGGGTTATGGTGCGGGAACTGACTTTGAAACTAAAATTGTTGTCAAACCAAACGCGCCGACTCTTTTACGAAATGAATTGAAGAAAACGCGGGACAAAATGAATCATCTCGATTTTTCTTTTGCTACCGATCCTTATTTGCCGCTCGAAGCGAGTTATGAATTGACTCGGAAATGTTTGGAAATATGTGCGGAATTTCGCGTTCCGGTTGGAATTATTACGAAATCGCCTCTGGTTACAAGGGATTTGGATATTTTGAAAAAGTTGGATGTTACGGTTTTTTTCTCGATTCCTTTCTCGACAACCGAAAAATCTAAACCTTTTGAACTTTATACTCCGATTCCTGACGTGCGGTTTCGCGCAATGAAAATTTTAACCGAAAACGGAATTAAATGCGGTATCGGAATAGCGCCGATTATTTTAGGCTATAACGATTCGGACATTCCCGTTTTACTCCAAAAAGCCCGCGATTCCGGCGCAACTAAAGCCTTTATGTCGCTGATTCATTTTGATACCGATTCGATTGAAAACTATTTTGTCCAACGTCTGCGCGAAAAATTGCCGACTAAAACCGATAAGATTTTGAACCATATTCGCCGTGAACGCGACGGAAATTTGCGTCATAAAAATTATCACGAAAGAAATTCAGGAAAAACCGAAGAATGGAAAACCGCCGTCCGTTTGTTTGAATTAAATTTCAAGCGTCTGGGCTTTGAGCGCGTTCAAAAATCAGAAGCAATCGAAAAGGTTTTGCCCTTACAACAGAAATTGTTTTAATTTTTTGGTGTATTATTTTTTAATCACCAAATAACACGAAAAGGCACAAAATCAATTTGATTTTTTTCGTGTATTTTCGTGTTATTTGGTGGTTAAAAAAAATCAAAATACAAAGGATTATTTGTTGAAAAAAGCGCGAAATGATAACTTTAAATTATGCAAAGCAGAATTGAAATATTCAAACAAATGCTCGAAGTTGAACCGGAAAACTCTATGGTAATGTTCGGACTCGCCAAAGAATACGAAAAAATCGGCGCAAACGATGAAATTATCGAAACATTGGAAAAATATCTCGCTGTTGCCGACGACGAAGGCAATGCTTACGGAGTTTTAGCCAAAGCGTTTGATAAAAAAGGCGACCGCGAAAAAGCGATTGAAACTTACAAAAAAGGAATCGAAGTTTCTATGGCGCATGGACATCCTTCGATGGCAAATGATTATCAAATGACGCTTGATCTGGATTATGCTGATTAGAAAATACGATTTTGAAATCTACGCCGACTATCATCAATTTTATTTGGAAGACGAAACATCGCCCCACGACACGGGACAGATTTGGACCAAGGAAACTCACGAACAAATGCTTGCCGTCAGCGAAAAATTAGTCGCAATCGGCACGGCGCGTAATGAAAATGTTTTTGTAACCATTGAATTTCACGACGCAGAACCAATTCTGGAACTCGAAAAATTCAGCCGAATTAATGAATGCAGTTTAGAAGTTGTTTCAAACAAATTGATTTTAGCCCGATGCACTGAATATTTGCCCGATGCGACACGAATCGAAGTCGAACCGTCTATTTATCGCGTGAGAATTTTATACGGAAATCTCGAAACAGTTAAAGACGATTGTGAAGGCGACGATTTTTACGTTTTGCAACTCTGGAAAGATGCCGAAATGCGTGAAATTTTAACTCTAAAACCTTGAGTAATGTCTTAATTATGCGGTGTTAAGAATTGTAACCACAAAATAACACGAAACGGCACAAAAAAAATAATAAATTCGTGGATTTTTGTGTTATTTTGTGGTTAAAACATAACCGCACCTTAAAATTAAGACACTACTGAACCTACGGCTTTTCGTATTTCACAAGATTTTGAGTTAAGATTATACTTTTGTTTTAAACTAATATTTTATTCAATAGGAATTATCATAATGGCAACAGCAATGAAGAAAGCCGGAAACACGGCGAAAAATAATACCAAAAGCACTAATAAAAAAACGCCGACAAAAGTTGTCGAAAAACCGTTGAGAACCGAAGCCGATGGATTTAATAAAACGGAAACGGTTGTCAAAACAGCCAAAACGGTCAAACCCGAAGTTTCCGCAAAATCAAAAAAATCCGCCAACGGAAATAATAAGAAAGCCGATAAAAATTACAGCGGTTTGAACGCGGAAACTTTGGTCAAAATGTATCGCACAATGTATATGTCGCGGCGCATTGACGATAAAGAAATTCAATTAAAAGGTCAAAATAAAATCTTTTTTCAAATTTCGGGCGCAGGACACGAAGCCGTTTTAGTCGGCGCGGCACAAGCAATGAAGCCGAGTTATGATTGGTTTTTTCCGTATTACCGCGACAGAGCTTTAATGTTAGGTTTGGGAATGACGGCGCAAGAAATGCTTTATTCTTCGGTCGGCGCAGAACTCGATCCGAACTCGCACGGACGGCAAATGCCTTCGCACTGGGGACATAAAGATTTAAATGTTCCTTCGCAATCTTCTTGCACAGGAACGCAAGCCCTTCACGCAGTCGGCGCGGCTGAAGCAAGTTATCGCGCTTCGATTGTTAAAAGTTTGCAGGACAAAATCGTCGGTTTCCAAAAAGATGAAGTTGTTTATATGTCTGTCGGCGACGGCACGACAAGCGAAGGCGAATGGTGGGAAGCCTTGAACACAGCTTGTAATTTGAAATTGCCGGTGATTTTTGTTGTCGAAGATAACGGTTACGCCATTTCAACTCCGGTCGAAGTCGGCACGGCGGGCGGCGATATTTCAAAATTAGTTGCCGGATTTCCGAATCTTTTAATTCAAAAATGCGACGGCACGAATCCGATCGAATCTTACGAAACTTTTGTCAAAGCGGTTGATTATTGCCGCAAACGCAAAGGTCCGGCATTCGTTCACGCAAAAGTTATTCGTCCTTATTCGCACTCGCTTTCCGACGATGAAAAATTATATCGTCCGACAGAAGAACTGCAAGCCGACGCGGAAATTGATCCGATCAAAACCTTTGCGGAATTTTTGATGACCGAAGGAGTTATTTCGTCGGAAGATTTGGAAATATTGCGAAAAGAGGTTGATAAAGAAGTTAATGAAGCCGCAGACATTGCGATAAACACGCCGCAACCGCCGCCGGAATCAGCGCACAGAAACGTATTTTCGCCCGATGTTGATCCGACTTCAAAAGATTTCGACACCGAAGAAGGCGCGGAACTTTCGGGAAATGCGGGAACGATGGTTGACTTGATTAATCGTTGTATGCACGAAGAAATGGAGCGCGACGAACGCATCGTTGTTTTCGGCGAAGACGTTGCCGACGTTTCGCGTGAAGAATATCTCGAAACCGTCAAAGGCAAAGGCGGCGTGTTTAAAGTTACGGCAAATTTGCAAAGAAAATTCGGCTCGGCGCGTGTGTTTAATTCTCCGCTTGCAGAAGCAAATATTATCGGTCGCGCTGTCGGAATGGCGATCAGAAATATCAAACCTGTCGTCGAAATTCAATTTTTCGATTACATTTTCCCGGCGTTTCACCAGATTCGTAACGAAGTTGCCGTTACACGCTGGAGAAGCGACGGCGACACGAAATGTCCGATGGTAATGCGCGTTCCGGTCGGCGGATATTTAAAAGGCGGCGCGGTTTATCACTCGCAAAGCGGAACAACTTTATTTTCACACACGCCTGGATTGATGATCGTTTATCCGTCAAACGCTTTGGACGCAAACGGTTTATTGCGAACCGCGATTCGTT
>CALMEH010000018.1 GCA_937863115.1 uncultured Acidobacteriota bacterium | reverse complement strand
TTTGGCAATGAATTTGGTGATGTCAACATTGTGGATGCCGCCGGGAAAGACGCAGACGTGAAAATCTTCGCCTTGCCCGTAAAGCGCGGCGCGGGCGAGCGGATTCCAGTTTTCCCAACAGTTTAGCCCGCCGACGGTGAACGCGCCGACATTGTGAACGCGCAAACCGTTACCGTCGCCGTTTGCCCAAACGAGCCGTTCTTCGTAGGTCGGCACGAGCTTGCGTGGGACTGATTTTATCTCGCCATTTTGGTCAATAAAAACTAGCGCACAATAAAGACTTTCGCCACGTTCGGCAGGTTTTTCGACGATGCCGATGTAGATTGCAATTTTCTTTTCCAGCGCCAAATCGCAAACTTCTCGTAAATCGCCGCGTTCAATTTGCACGGCTTGGTTTGAATATTCGGCGAAAATTTCCTTTTGAATCTGTGAATTAAACCTCGCGCCGTCCGTCAATTCGAGCCAATAAGGATAACCGCCGACCGACGCTTCGCCGCCGAGAACGACGAATTCGCAATCTTGATTTGCCGCGTCTTCGGCGTATTTTAAGGCTTTTTCAATACTTTTTTCACGATTCATCCAAACAGGCGCAAACTGCGCGAGTCCGATTTTTAGATTGTCCATAAGTTCTAATCTTTCCAACCCCAAGGCGCAGAGGGCGCGGGGATTTCTTTTTTCAGGTCGAATTTGATGCTGAAAAATCTTTCTGTTCCGACGCGGCGCAGGTTGTAGGAAAATGATTCGTTCGGCATTAAATCTATCCACCAAACATTCGCGGCGGCGGCGGCGATGACGCGGACGGTTTCTTGGTCGGCGGGAAACATTTGGCGCGTTGCCGAGCCTTCGTTGGTTGTTAAGCCGCCATACATTGTTACGGCATCAGGTTTTCCGTCTTCGTGGCGATGGTCGTGTTTGAGCAAAATGCGGTCGTTTTGGCGCGTTAAAACCCAAGTTCGGGATTTGTCTTCGCCGACAAAAAACGGAATGCGGATGCGATTCTTTTCGCACGAACGGACGTGCATCACGAGCGTTTTACCTTTAAAAGTCGTGTCATCGGCAGGCGCGTTTTCGACAGTTCCGCCGAATGCTTTGCCACATAATTTTTCGAGTTGCGTCCAAAACTTCGCGCTTTCGCTCATCTTTTGTTCGGCTTCGGCGGCGATAAATCCGAAACTCGCCCATTGATTTCCGTTCGTGATTTGGCGGAAAATCTTTTCGGCTTTTTCACTTTCGCCGTTATACAAAAACCAATTTCCCACGCCGTAACCGAGCGAAGCATTGCCTAAACTGTTTGCGTCGTTTGTCATTAAATCTTCGGCTTTTAGTTTGCCTTGGTAGAGTTTGACGAGTTTGTAGTAATCGTCGTTTTCAATAATTTCGAGATTGTCTTTGATATCAGCGATTGATTTTTCGGCTTCCGTTTTTTTGCCCAAACGCCGCAAAGTCATATAAAGCCAATGTTTTGTCGCCACGAGCATATCGGGATTTTTGGAAACTTTTTCACAGTTTTGATAGGCTTTCAGCGCATTTTGAAAATCACCTTTGACGTAAAAAGCAAAACCGAGATGATAAAAAATGTTCGATTGAAGCGTCGAAGTCGGCGTGTTTCGCGCATTCGGAAGTCCGTCGGGTTCGATTTCATCTTTTTTGCCTCTTATAAGTTTTGCCGCCGATTCAAAATCTCTTATGGCATCATCAAAACATCGATTCGTGATAAAACGATGTCCGCGATGGCGATAAAAACGCGCGTCTTTCGGAAATTTCTCGATGCCTTCGGTGAAGATTTTGATTGATTCTTTATAGTTTCCAAGATAAGCCGTGCGCCGTCCGAGCCAGATGATTGCATCGGCGTTGTTCGGATTTTTTTGGTAATCTTCAGTCGCTTCGGCAAGTTTGTCAAGATAAATTTTTCGCACATTTTCGCTAATCACTGGCGCAACCATTTTCGCGGTTTCGAGACAATTTTGAGCAAGCGCAATCGAATTAAACGCAACAAGTAAAATAAAAATCGGCAATATTTTCATACGCCGATTTTACAGATAAAAAGATTTAAAGACAAAATTTGCCCGCGAAATACGCGAAGCACGTGAAAATTATTTTGATTTTTTTCGTGTATTTCGCATATTTCGCGGGCAAAAATCTTAATCAGATTCTTTCTGCAATAATTTCGCTTTGCGCTCGATTCCCCAGCGATAGCCACTTAAATCGCCGCTTTTGCCGATGACGCGATGGCACGGAATAACGAGCGCAACGCGGTTTGAAGCGCAAGCTGTGGCAACGGCGCGAACCGAATTTTTGTTGCCGATTTTTTCTGCGATGTCTGAATAAGAAACCGTTTCGCCGTAAGGAATTTTTCTGAGTTCGTTCCAAACACGCATCTGAAATGCGGTCGCTTGTAAGTCTAAAGGCAAATCTAAAGTTTTGTTTGTGCCTTCGAGATTTGCCAAAATTGCTTTGACGTAATCTTTCAAATTCGCTTTATTTTCCGCGATTTCGGCGCGTTCGTATTCGCTGAAAAGATTTTCTTTGAGCGTGTTTTCATCATCGCCGAAAGTTACCGCGCAAACGCCTTTTGCAGTTCGCGCAACCAATAATTTTCCTAAATCGCAATTTGTGATCGTGTAATTTATCGTCATATTTTTACCTTTTTTCGCGTAAACTTTCGGTGTCATTCCGAGCTTTTCCGCGACGTTTTCATACAAACGGCTCGACGAATTAAATCCGGCTTCATACATCGCGTTTGTTACGTCATTTCCTTTTTTGATTTCCGTTTTGAATTTTTCGAGACGCTTTAATTCCGCAAACTTTTTGGGCGAAACACCGATTATTTCTTTAAATATTTTCTGCAAATGCGCCGCGCTCAAATTTAATTCCGCGCTCAAATCTTCGAGCGAAATTTGTTCTTCCGTTTCTAAAATCTCGCACGCCCGAATCACGATTTCAGTTTGCGGGTTTGCTGTTTCGCTTTGCGGTTTGCATCGTAAACAAGCACGAAAACCTTTGTTTTCAGCAACTTCAAACGAATTAAAAAACTTGACATTTTCGCGCTTCGGCAAACGTGACGAACACGAAGGCTTGCAATAAATCCGCGTTGAATCCACACCATAAACAAACGCGCCGTTAAATCTCGCGTCGTTATTTTGAACCGCTTTCCAAAAGATTTCTTTTTCCATACTTTACGATTTTATGTAATATTCAATACGGAATCTATCCGAAAATTGTGATGTAATTTTTTATGTTCAGAGTTACTGCTGAAGCCGTAACTCTGAACATTTTGTGGTAAATTGTTTATATGTTCAATTCATTAACTTATTCATTGCCCGAAGATTTGGAAACTGCCGTCCACGCTTGCTTTGACGAATGGAGCGAAGAAGAGAAAATTCTTCGTATCTGGCAGAAGGACGCAAGCGTTTGGACGAATGACGACGAAGCAAAATGGCTCGGTTGGCTTGATTCGGTCGAAGTCGAGTTATCGAAGATTCAAGAGTATAAAGATTTTGCATTGGATGTAAAAATGTCCGATTTTACCGATGTTTTGTTGATGGGAATGGGCGGCTCGTCGCTCTGTCCCGAAGTGCTTTCGATAACTTTCGACAAGCGGCAGTTTCACGTTTT
>CALMEH010000017.1 GCA_937863115.1 uncultured Acidobacteriota bacterium | reverse complement strand
GACTTCGCAACGCCAAGATATTATTGACGGAATTACGGCGGCAGAAGCAGCACTTCGGGAAATAAAGGAGCGTTCGCGTGAAAGATTTCGTCAAGCGTTTGAAGCGATAAATTTGAATTTTACCGAATTTTTTACTGAACTTTTCGGCGGCGGACGCGGCGAAATGACTCTGCTCGAAGCCGAAGACGTTTTGGAAGCGGGAATTGAGGTTATCGCGCAACCGCCCGGAAAACGTCTGCAAAATATTTTGCTTCTTTCCGGCGGCGAAAAAGCGATGACGGCGATTGCGCTCGTGATGGCGATTTTCAAATATCGTCCCGCGCCGTTTTGTTTGCTGGACGAAGTTGATGCGCCATTAGACGATGCAAACGTCGGACGATTTGTTAATAAAATCGCCGAAATGTCTGAAAAGACACAGTTTATCGTTATCACTCACAACAAGCGCACGATGGAAGCGGCAAAGGCTTTATATGGCGTTACGATGCAGGAAGCTGGAATTTCAAAGGTTGTTTCGGTAAGATTTGAATGATAAGGTTTATGATTTGCAATCTGCGATTTTTAATTTTTTGAGAAGGCGGGTTCAAACTCAAAGTTAGTGATTTTTTTAACCACAAATTAACACAAAAATTCACGAAACAAGCAAACCTCCAGCAAATTTCAGGTTGCCTTGGGTGTTTTTGTGGTTAAATTCTTCATCTTTTTCGAGTTTGAACACAGTTTCTGAGGTTTCATTGGGTTTTGTTTTATGAGAAGTTTTAGATTTACAAGTGTTATTTTAATAATGTTTGCGTTGGCGGCGAGTTTTGCGTTCGGGCAAAAGCGTAAGACGACCAAAAAGACAACGCAAAAGCCAAGGACGACGACGCAGAAGCCGACGGAGACAACACAGGAAACTGCCAAAACTCCGACAAAGAAAAACGAGCGTCCGACAGGCGAAACGGTTTCAAATCAACCGACGAAAATTAACAATAATTCGGTTTATTTTTATGATTTTGCACAACCGAATTTTTTGATTTCAAAAATTCACATCGAATACGACGAGCAGGGAAAAGGCACGATTACTTTTGAAAAGCGCGATTACGGCGAATCCGTAACCGACCCGATTCAGCTTTCAGCGGTAACTCTGGAAAAATTGAAAAATGCTTACGCCGCGCTCGATTTTTTGAATTCTACAGAAAGTTATCAATACGAAAAAGACTATTCGCATCTCGGCACGATAAAAATTCGCGTGAAAAAAGACGGACGCGAACGCACCGCCGAATTTAATTATACAACCAACAAAGAAGCCAAAATTTTGATGGATGAATACCGCAAAATCGGACAGCAATATGTTTGGATTTTCGACATCAATGTTTCACGCGAAAACCAACCGCTCGAAGCTCCGAAACTTCTTGACACAATGGACGCTTATTTCAAACGTGGCGAAATTTCCGATCCGCCGCAAATGATTCCGTTTCTTACGCAGCTTTCAAACGATGAACGAATTCCGCTGATTGCTCGCAATCACGCGGCGAAATTAATTAAAGAAATCGAAAAAAATAAAAAGTGAAAGGTAAAAGGTAAAAGGTAAATTTTGCCCGCGAAACACGCGAAATAAGCGAAAAATATTTATGAAAATTTCGTGTGTTTCGCGTGTTTCGCGGGCAGACAAATCTACGGCGTAACGGTTAAACGAGTCGGGCTGTTGGTTTGAAAACAGTCAACGGAAATCGTTATTGTTCCGGTTCTTGAAGATGAAACGGGCGGCGCGGTTGCCGTGATTCGGGAAGATGAAGTTAGCGTAAAGTTTATCGGTTGTCCGTCGAAATAGACAGCTTGAATGCCGAAAAAATTTCCGCCTTCGATGGTAAATTGTGTTCCGCCTCTCACGCTTGTTGTGCTTACGCCAGCCGCGCTAAATTGCGTAATGAAAGGCGTGAAAATTGACGAATTGTTTAGCGAATATTTCATTACGAACGCATCTTCATAGCCGAAGTTTATGTTTTTGAAATCAACCGTATTTCCTGCAAGCAAAAGGTTTCCGGCGTTGTCGAGTGCAACGGCTTCGGCTTCATCTTTGTTTGTTACGGCAAATTGACGGACGAAAAACAAACTGCCGTTGGTGTTGCGTTTGGCAATCCAGATGTCGGTGTTCGTGTCGGGATTTGCCGCCGCCAAATTTCCTTTGGTCGTTCCGGCGTAAATCACGTTTCCGCTCGCGTCTATCGTTAAATCGCCGATTTTATCTTCCGAAGCGGTGGCGTGTGAAAACATCCATTGCGAATTGCCTTGCGTGTTAAATTTTTCAATCAAAGCATCGTTTGCCAGACTTCCGGCGACAAAAACATTTCCATTTGAATCGGCGGCGACGCGCGTTGCCGTGCGATTGACCGGATAGCTTCTGCGAAAACTTTGCGAACCGCCGGCAGTGAATTTTGCAACCCAACCGAAATATTGAAGCGCGTTGCGATCTAAATCTTCGCCGACAACAGCAATCGAACCGTCCAAAGCGACGCTTAAATCGAGCGGAACACCAATAACATCTCTGACAATCGGCGAACTTCCCGAAACAATTCCGAGATTCGAGTTGAGAGTAATTCGGCTTATGTCATGAAAACCTTCAATATAAG
>CALMEH010000016.1 GCA_937863115.1 uncultured Acidobacteriota bacterium | reverse complement strand
GAACACGGCAATATCGGCTTTACCGTCGCCGTCATAATCTGCCGCGACTGGTTTGTCTTCTGCTAATCCGAATGCCATGATCGTTGCATTTCCGGTTGATGAGTTGTAGATATACCAAGTTCCTGTCGATGGACGATAAACTGCAAAATCCGTTTTGCCGTCCCCGTCATAATCAGCCGGAGTCGGAATATCAGTTGAAATTCCCCAACGAGTTGCCAGTTGTGCGCCGTTGATCGAAGATTGATACCACCAATTACCATCTGAAGGACGATAAATGGCGACATCAGATTTCCCATCGCCATCGAAATCTCCGCGCACCGGTTTATCGCCTGCGAGTCCGAAAGGCACATTAGAAACCGCTCCGCTGACACCGTTGATGCGATACCAGATATTGTTGGTCGGACGAAAGATTATGAAATCGGTTTTACCGTCGCCGTCAAAGTCTGAAGGACGCGGAATATCGCCTGTTTCGCCGCCCCAATTGACGTTTATCTGAGCGTTGTTGATACTCGAAAGATACCACCACGCACCGTTTGAAGGACGATAAATTGCGTAATCGGTTTTACCGTCGCCGTCATAATCAGCGGGAACAGGCACATCACTCGAAATTGCAAAGGCTTGTTGAGCAACAGTGGAATCGGAACTTCGGAAAACATACCAACGATTTTCTGAAGGACGAAAAACGGAAACATCAGCGCGTCCGTCGCCGTCGTAATCAAATAATTTTTGTTGCGGAGCCGTGCTGTTCAAAAGCCGTGCAACACCGAAACGGGGAACTCCGTTAACTCGTCTAAACTCGCCGCCGATAATAATTTTAGAATCCGGTTGCAAATCAATACTAAGAATCAAACCGTCCGTTCCCGAACCTATATTTAACGACGCATCAAGAGTTCCGTTCGCATTCACACGCGCCAAGCTATTACGCGAAACACCGTTGACGGTTGTTATTGTGCCGGCAAACACAATTTTTCCGTCGGGTTGCAGTTTTAAACACGTTACTGAACCATTCAAGACAGGATTAAAACTCGTATCGAGCGTGCCGTCGGCATTTAAACGCGCCAGATATTTATAATTGGAATTTCCGTTGAAACTCGTAAAATCTCCTCCGACAATAATTTTTCCGTCAGATTGTAAAGCAACATCGTTAATTGCGTTATTCGCTTCATCACCAGGCGGGTCAAATGTGGTATCAAACGTGGTATCGGCATTGAGCCGCGCGATACGACCGCGAGGTGCACTGAAGTTGACTTCCGTAAAAGTTCCGACAACGATAATTTTTCCGTCCGGCAGAATAACTGCTCTGCGAGGCGCACCGCCGAAATTAAAACGAGTCGGTTCGGTTTCAATTCCGCCGTTTGCGCTGAATCTTTGTATTCGGTCAGTTAAGCCTATGAGTTTACCGTCCGGCAAATCATACAAATTACCTGTGCCGAGGCGCACCGTTACATCGTGCGAACCGTCCGGGTTAACCCGTTCACCATCGCCGAAACCGCCGGAAACGAGAATTTTTCCATCGGGCTGCATATCGAGATTTCTGACTGAACTGAGAGGATCAGAGAAAAAGATTGAATTCACAAACGATGCATCATAAGTTCCGTCTAAGTTAAATCTTGAAAAATTTCGTCGAAATAGTGAATTGACTTGATTATAAAAACCCGCGACGAGAATTTTTCCGTCCGGCTGAACAAGAACTTTATTGACAAATCCTGCACTGCCCATAAACGGTTGTATCGAAGAGTCGAGTGTTGCATCCGCATTCAAACGAGCGATCGGCGGAACGAGATTGCTTTGAGAAAAATCTGTGTAAGTTCCGACAACGATCTTGCCGTCTGTCTGAACTGCTAAATCATACACACCCAAAACTCTTCCCGGCGTGTAATTGAACGAATTGTCTAAACTTCCGTCACTATTAATCATCGCTAAATACTGTCGGGAAGTCCCGTTATAAGATCCGAAACTGCCGCCGATTAAAATCTTGCCGTTGGCTAAAAGTT
>CALMEH010000015.1 GCA_937863115.1 uncultured Acidobacteriota bacterium | reverse complement strand
AAAGTTTCCCGCGCAAAGATTCAACCTGTTCCGAAATTTTTTTAAGCGCAATCGCACCGCCCGGCTCGTTTCCGTGAACACCTCCAACGACAATCAACGTCGCGCCCGCCGTGTCGCCGATAAATTTTCCGATCAAATGTTCGCCCTCGATTATCGCTTTCGGCAACGAGAATGCAGTTTTTGCCATCATTGAATTTTTATAATAGCAACACCAATGCCAGAGAACATCGAATCACTGCCGCAAACGAATTGATTCTACCTTTACTAATAAAACTATCTATGTGAATCAATGATTGAAAATTTCCGACGCTGTGAACCTCCGCGTAAATCTCTGCGACTCTGCGGTTTATGCTTTTTTTACCGCCAAGCCGCCGAGTCAACACAGAGATTCGTCGAGAAAAACGTCTGTCTTTTCAACGATTATTTTCAAACATTGATTCGCATTATCTATTCAAATATATCTTTATTTTTAACAGTGCGTAGATTTTCGCGGCAAGAGCGGATTAAACGCGAAGAAATTCGCGTTTTTTTTATCGGAAACTCAATTAAACAGGCATTTTTTATATTGGCACAGGCTTTGCAGAATTGTCAGGCGACGAATCTTTGTGGCGATGACCACAGATAATTTTGGAGGAAAAAAATGATTACAAAAATTTACGGTTTAGTTTGGCTTTTGGGTTTATTGGCAGTCGGAATTACTTATCTGACGGGCAATCTCAATCCAGTGATGATAGTTTTATTCGGTTTTCTTTCATTCGGAGCTGTTTTTATGGGAATGATCGGCGTGTTGCCGCTGGTTTCCACGCATCAGTCGCCGCCAAAACATTAAAATTCCTGATGAATCTGTTTTTTTGAGAAGCGATTGCGACCTTCATCAGAACTTCAAGCCGTTCGTCGAAAATGCGGTAGGCTTCAATGTGCGCTGAACGAAGTTAAAAGTTTAAAAGGCGGAAACGCGGTTGCAAGGGAGCGTGTTAAAATTTAACCATTTAACACGCTCCCTTGCAACCGCGTTTCCGCCTTTTGCCATACATTAAATTTAAATCTGCCTTAGTCTTCCTTTTTCGGCGAAGAACTTTGATAACCTTGACGATAAGTTAGAGCAAACTTTTTGCTTCCTTCAACTTCGCGGAGATTAATCCGTAATTTGTGCCATTTACCATCCGTGTTTGCCGGATAAAAACTAAGCGTGTAAAACCCGCGCATCTCTTGAGCAATCCGGTTGTAAATCCGGTAAAGTCCCAGACTGTTTTCATTCGCCGGATAACTTGTCGTCCCACCGCTTTTGAGCGTCAAATCCTGTATCACGGCGCGGTCAAGTTGGCTTGCGTCGCCTGAAATTTTCTCGCGCCGATTGTCGCCGCCGGTGATGTCGGAATAATTCCATAGTTGCGATTCGTCGAAAATCACGGCGTAAATCTGCACATCGAAACTTTTCAGTTGTTTGCTCAAATCCGAAATGCTGTGTCGGCTGTTATGGTCTGCGCCGTCAGAAATAATCAAAAGCGTTTTCTTCTGTGTTTTGCTTTCGCGGAGCTTCCCGGACGCGGCAAAGACCGCATCGTAAAGCGAATTCGGCTCGCGTGTTTTCTCGCCGAAATTAAGATTCTTTTCAATTTGCTCGACGGTCGGGATAAAATCCAAATTCAAACTTCCGTAATGATTAAACGCGGTCAGAAAAAAGCGGTCTTCCGCCGGCAAGTTTTTTGTAAATGCGCGAAGTGATTCCAACACCGCCGTCATCCGCTCAGTCGTCGTCGGGTGCATATCATAGACGATACCGTAAGTTATGGGCGACGTTTCGGCAGAAAAATATTCGATTTTCTGTTTTTTTTTATCATCAAAAATCTCGAATTGCTCCAGCCGTAAATTTTTGACAGGTTTTCCTTGTTTATCCGTTACGGCAACATTGACCGTTACCAAATCCGTTTCGACACGAATCGTTTCGTCTTGCGCGTCGGCAACAATACTAACAAAAAGTGCAATAATAAAAAGTGCTATAAAGTGCGTAAATTTCATTTCTGCTATTTCCTTTCAATAAATTCCGCTTGCCTCGCGCAACGAAATAATTTTCAAAATAAATTTTTACGGCGCAAACCGTGTGCCTTGTCCGAGAATTAAGAGAATTTCTTATTTTTACTAAATTTTATTGACCGGAACGAATGTCAACAAACATTTTAGAAGCAAAAATGCGGGAATTCTCGCAATGCGATGCGAGATTTTCCGCTAGAAGTTTCGAGTTAACTTGCCACAAAAATTTCGGCAATCGTCGTGAGAAGTTTTTCCGCCGTGTAAGGCTTTGAGAGAAAAGCGTTGACGTGCAGACTGTCAGCGTCTGCGGGTGGCAAACCGCTGGCGGCAATAATCGGCAGTGCCGGATTAAGTTTCCGCAAAGCGCGAATCGTCGCCGCACCGTCCATATAAGGCATTGCCATATCGGTTAAAACAATCTTAATCTCAGACGAATTTTGCGCGTAAAGCGCAAGAGCTTCCGTTCCGTCCGCCGCCGTCAAGGTTTTGTAACCGAATTTTTCGAGTGTTGCGCTCGTGATTTGGCGAATGTTTTCTTCGTCATCAACAATCAAAACAAGTTCACCGTTTCCTGTCGGATACGGCAAATCCGTTTTACTTTCTGCGGCAGTTTTTTCGCTTTCCGCCGCTGACAGATAGATTGAAAATTGCGTTCCTTTGCCTGCCTCGCTACTGACCGTGATAAATCCGCCGTGGCTTTTGATAATCGTCAGTGCGGTGGAAAGTCCTAAACCTGTTCCCTTGCCGATTTCTTTGGTCGTAAAAAACGGATCGAAAATGCGTTCTCGGATTTCGGGCAACATTCCGCTTCCCGTGTCTTTGACATTGATCAGAACATATCCACCGCTTTTTGCCTCGATAAACATTCGCGCCGCAGTTTCGTCTAAAACGACATTTTTTGCAGTAATCGAAAGCGTTCCACCGTTCGGCATTGCATCGCGGGCGTTGATTGAAAGATTCATCAAAACTTGGTGAATCTGTGTCGGATCGGCGGAAATTAAAAATAATTCCGGCGCGATTTCGTATTTCACGGCGATTGATTTAGGCAAAGTTTCGTTTAAAACTTTGACTAAATCTTTGACAATATGTTTTAAATTAACTGAAACTCTTTCGCCTTCCACACCACGCGCAAACGACAAAACTTGTTTGACCATTGCCGCACCGCGCTCGGCGTTTTCACGCGCCAAATTTAGCCAACGCTCGGTTTCATCGTCGTTTGCCTTTAAATTTAACATATCAATCGCCATCAAAATCGGTGATAAAATATTATTCAAATCGTGTGCGATACCGCCGGCGAGTGTGCCGATTGATTCCATTCTTTGAGCGCGTAGAAATTGTTCTTCAATTTTTTTCTGCTCGGTAATATCGGTGTTCAAAATCAAATTATATTCCGGTTCTTCTTGCGCGTTTCTGATCAAAGTCCAACGGGTTTCGACAATTAAAGGCTTACCGTGTTTAGTAATTTGCCGTGCTTCGGCGTTCCATTCGTCCGCGTAATTTTCGAGTTCTCTAACCTTGCAAAATTGCGTATCGCCGTAGAGAAGTTCGCAAACTTCCTTGCTTGAAACTTCCTCAGCCGTCCAACCGTAAATTTTTTCCGCGCCTTTGTTCCAATACAATATCCGATGATTCAAATCACAAACCAAAATCGCGTCCTGTGCTTTATCCAAAAGCGAAGCCTGTTGCCGAATTCTTTCTTCCGCAAGTTTTCTTTCGGTGATTTCGTAACGAATTGCCACATATTGATAAGGTTTTCCGTTTTCGTCCAGAAAAGGCACAATCGTCGTATCAACCCAATAAAATGAGCCGTTTTTGGCACGATTACGAATTTCTCCGTGCCAAACTTTTCCGTTCGCAATCGTTGTCCAAATCTGCCGTATAAATTCTTTCGGATGATACGCGGAATTAATGATTCGATGATCTTGCCCAAGCAATTCTTCACGCGAATATTTCGAGATTTCGCAAAATTTATCGTTGATGTAAGTGATTTTTCCGGTTTGGTCGGTGATGGCAACAATCGCCGCTTCGTCGAGTGCGTATTTGATGTCGGAAAGTTCCTTGAGAGTTTTTTTAAGTTCTTGCTCAAAACCGTTTTCTTCTTTCATATTAATTCGGCGTTTTTTAACGCAAAAGCGCAAAGGCGCAAAGGAACATTCTAGAAATTGTTATGAAAATCTTTGCGTCTTTGCGTTGAAAAATTCTCACTCCTTTTTCAAGCGATACCGCAACTGATCTCTTGATATATGCAAAAGCCGTGCCGCACGAGTCAAATTTCCGTCCGTTCTTTCCATCGCTTGCTTTGCCAAAATCAATTCGACCTCTTCGAGCGCGATTCCTTCCTCCGGCAAAATAAAATTCGAGTTTTTCTCGTTCGTTTCAGAAGAATTTCGACCGATCAAATCAGCGGGAAGATGCTCGGTCGTAACCGTTTCGCCATCTTCCAAAATCGAAGCGCGTTCGATCACATTTCTGAGTTCGCGGACATTGCCGAGCCATTTGTAATTCAAAAAAATGCGTTCCGTTTCTTTCGATAATCCGCGCAATTTTTTCGCACCGCGTTTTTGATTAGTCTTTTCGATATAATGCTTTGCCAGCAGAAGTATATCTTCGCCTCTTTCACGCAAGGGCGGAATGTCCACACGAATAATCGACAGCCGAAAATACAAATCAAGCCGAAACTTTTGCGCTTCTGCTTCGGCTTTTAAATCTCGATTTGAAGCCGCGACAACGCGCACATCGAGCGGTAAATCCTTCAAACCGCCAACGCGCCGGAACGTGTTTTCTTCCAAAACGCGTAGTAATTTGGCTTGAAGCCCAAGCTCCAATTCGCCGATTTCGTCCAAGAAAATTGTGCCGCCTTGGGCTTGCTCAAACAAACCTTCTTTTCTCTGTTTCGCGTCGGTGAACGCGCCTTTTTCGTAGCCGAAAAGCTCGGATTCAATCAAATTTGCCGGAAGAGCGGCGCAGTTTATCGCTAAATATGGTGCGGTGCGGCGTTCCGAAGCCGAATGAATAGCTCGTGCAAAAAGGTCTTTGCCCGTGCCGGTTTCGCCGTGCAAAAGAATTGATCCAACCTCCGACGCGGCAACTCTTTTGGTTAATTCAATCGCTTTTTTCATCGCCGATGATTCACCGATAATCTGCTCGAAACCAAAGCGTTCGGCGCGCTCGCGTCTGGCTTGTTTAACTTCGCGCCGAAGACTTCCGATTTCGAGCGCATTTTGCAATGTAACCTGCAATTCTCCGAGCCGCACGGGTTTTCCGATAAAATCATACGCGCCGCCGCGAAGTGCCGCGACCGTGTTTTTGACATCCACGTTTCCCGTAATCATCACGACGATGGCTTCGGGCTGTTCTTGTTTGATTTCACTCAAAAAATCAATTCCCGAACCGTCCGGCAAATCAATATCGAGCAACACGACCTTCGGCTCTTCCGTCTCAAACACCTGCCGTGCTTCGGCTAAACTCTGAGCGGAAACCGATTCGTAATTCCACGAACGCAAGGCTTCGGTCAAAGCAAACCGAATCGAGGAATCATCGTCAACGATTAAAATTTTGTTTTGATTTATATTCAATGGTTTGTTTCTCAATTTATGAAATTATAAATATATCTTAAACGGGAAAAAATGAAAATATGTTAAAATCTCTGCCCGACAGCGGGAAATCCCTGTAAGTCGTGTCGTTAAACTTAAGTCCGAGATGTTTTACATAATTCAGGGCTTATTCTTTTCAAATTTTTGCCTTTTTTTGCTGTGTTAAATAATAAATAGCTACCAAAACCGTTATAAACATTAAAGCCGAAGCCGTCCAAAATGTGCGTGTCAGCGTAAAATCGTCAACTTTGTTCAGCGCGTTATTGAGCAAAACGCCGCAGATGAGTGGTCCGACGACTCGCGCCAGACTCGCGGCTGACTGCATAATTCCCAAAACTTTGCCTTGTTCAAATTCATTTGCGTTTTTTGAAGCAAGCGAACTCAAAGAAGGCGAAGCCATCGAATTTCCGACCGAAAAACACGCCGTTCCGATCAGCAAAGCGATAAGTCCGCCGTAATCGGCAACAAATTTGGAGAGTCCGGCATATTTTTCGGGAATCAGCGCGGCGGTGGAAATGCCCAAATCTTTTGAAACAAACGGCACGGCGATAAAACTCAAAACCAACAAAAATGAACCGAAAACCGCCAATTTTTCTTCGCCGAATCTCTTTGCCAGTTTGCCGAAAAAACCGCCTTGCATAATCACGGCAATCAGTCCGACGTAGCCGAGAAGATAGCCGGTTTGCGATGCGTCATAGCCGAATTTCGTCATTGTGTAATAGGCAAAAGCAGTCGTCATCATCGAAAAAGCCGTTACGAGCAGAAAATATTCGGTGGTGATAATCGTAAAACGCGAATCTTTGAGTGAATCGAAAATTTCGCTGAAACGATTTTTTCTTTCTGCGACGGCTTCCGTGAATTTGCGCGATTCGGGCAAAATGAAATAAAGCAAAATCGCATTGGCAAAACTGAGTCCGGCGGCGAACAGAAACGGAACTTCGTGACCGTATTTGCTCAAAATTCCTGCCAGAGCGGGACCGAAAATAAAGCCCAACCCGAACGCCATTCCGAAAAGTCCCATTCCTTTGGCGCGGTTTTCGCGTGTCGTAACATCGGCAATGTAGGCTTGCGCGGTTGAAAGATTTCCGCCCGTGATGCCGCCCAAAATTCGCCCCGCGTAAATCATCCACAAAGCTCCGGCAAAACCCATCATCAGATAGCCGACACCCGAACCGATAATGCTCAAAAACAAAATCGGACGGCGACCATATTTGTCGGAAAGTCCACCCAAAATCGGCGAAAAAATAAATTGCATGACTGAATAAATGAACATCAGCCAACCACCAAACCAACATCGAGTGGCGTGGCATTAAATTCTTCCGCATAAAACGTCAGCAACGGAATGACAATTCCGAAGCCGAGAAGGTCAATAAAAATCGTAATAAAAATAATTACGAGCGGTTTGGTGATAAATTTTTCGTTATTCGTCGTCGGTTCTGGTTGCATTTTTTTCAAAGCGGACGCGGCGGTAAATTTCGGTAATCGGCAAAGTCATTTTTACGGTTTCAAATTCGATTTCTTCGTCGGATTCATCAAAATAATAAGTTATCCATCCGCCGTTCAATTGTCGTCGGTGAAGCTCAATATTAATGCGGTGTTGATCAACAATCGCATACTCTTGCACGCTCGGCATTTGCTGATAAAAAAGCAATTTTTCGCGGCGGTCAATATGTGCGGTCGAAGGTGAAATTACCTCAACAATCAAAATCGGCGCATTGCGAAAATACGGATTTTCAGGGTTTTCTTCGCACGAAACCAAAACGTCGGGATAATAATAAACTTTTGACGTAACGCGCACTTTTGTTTCGCCTGCAAACGGTTCACAATTTGAATCACGCAAATGATTTGATAAAGCTGTGGTTAAATTTATGCAGATTCTCGAATGATTATCACTCGTCCCAGCCATTGCAAAAACTTCGCCTTCGACGTATTCGTGTTTGACCGGAGAAATTTTTTCGCCTTCGAGATAATCTTCGACGCTGATTTTCGTTTTTAATTTTAGCAAACCCATCGCTTAATTTTAGCAAATAATCGTTTCGTAGTAGAATCAAACGAGAACAAAATAATATCTTTAACGGAGTTTCCCAAAATTATGCGAAAAGCACAAAATATAAAAATTCTTTCGATTTTAATCTTTGCCCTAATTTTTTCTATGTATCAAGAAACACCGGCGCAACGCAAAAAGCCGAAAACCAAACCGCAGACGGCGGAAGTTGTCAAATCTGTTCCGCCCGATATTAGTTTTACGGTTTCGATGTCGAAACCTTTTACGCATCTGCTCGAAGTTGAAATGCGCGTGAAATGGACGCAGATGCCGGAAAAAACCGAATTGAAACTTCCGGTTTGGACCCCGGGAAGTTATCTGATTCGTGAATATGCGCGGCACGTTCAAAATTTTACGGCTTCGGACGCGGGCGGAAACGCGCTTGCGTGGCAGAAAATCAGTAAAAATACTTGGCAGATTGATACGAAAGGCAAACAAGAGATTGTTGCAAAATATAATGTTTATGCAAATGAATTGACGGTTCGCACGAATGAATTAAACGACGAACACGCATTTATTACGCCAGCCGCGCTTCTAATGTTTGTGAAGGATAATTTGAAAGTTTCTTCAACTGTCAAAGTAAATCCTTACGGAAATTGGAAAGTTGCAACGGGTTTGCCGCAGGTCGCCGGACAGACGAATACTTTTCGCGCCGAAAATTTCGATATTTTATATGATTCGCCGATTGAAGTTTCGGATTTTAAGGAAATTAATTTTACCGTGCAGGGCAAGCCGCATCGGTTTGTAGTAACGGGCGACGGCAATTACAATTTGGAGAAAATTGCTAAGGACACAACAAAAATCATCGAAGAATGTTATAAAATTTTCGGCGATTTGCCGTATGATAATTATCTTTTCATCTTAAACACACGCGGCGGCGGCGGACTCGAACATTTGAATTCGACAGCTTTGCAATGGAACAAATACGGCTTTTCGGGCGGTGGACATACGCGGTTTCTCGGACTTGTCGCGCACGAATTTTTTCATCTGTGGAATGTCAAACGTATTCGCCCCGATGTTTTAGGTCCGTTTGATTATGAAAATGAAAACTACACGAGATTGCTTTGGGTAGCGGAGGGCGCAACGTCTTATTACGAAAATGTTCTGCTCCAACGCGCCGGATTAATTGATGATGACGATGTTTTGTCGGGTAGAGCCGGTTCGTTTCAGGCTTTGCAAAATATTCCCGGACGTTTTGAAACTTCGCTCGAAGAAGCAAGTTCTGATGCTTGGATAAAATATTATCGCCAAGATGAAAATTCATTAAACAATCAAATTTCGTATTACGACAAAGGAGAAATCGTCAACTTTTTGCTCGATTTCAAAATCCGCACCGATTCAAATGGCGCGAAATCTTTGGACGACGTGATGCGTTATCTTTACGCAGAATTTGCACAGAAAGGCAAAAATTTCTCTCCGGCAGATTATCAAAAAGTTTCCGAAATGATGGCTGGAAAATCTTTGGAAGATTTTTTCTCGAAATACGTTCGCGGGCGCGAGGAACTCGATTATAATTCGATTTTGAACGGATTCGGGCTAAAACTCGAAACGGGTTCGGGCAGACAGACGGCTTATCTGGGCGCGACAACAGCAGACGTAAGCGGAAAGCTAATCGTCCGCAATGTCGCCGCCGGAACGCCCGCTTACGAGCAAGGTTTGAACCCTAATGACGAAATCGTGGCGGTTGACGGGCTTCGGGCAAATCAGAATTT
>CALMEH010000014.1 GCA_937863115.1 uncultured Acidobacteriota bacterium | reverse complement strand
TGGAAATTTGCGTTGGTTATCATTCTCATAGTTGCGGCGGTTGTTTCGCCAACGGCGGACATTCCGAATATGATGTTGTTTGCCGCACCAATGATGGTTTTGTATGTTTTTTCAATCGGGATTGCTTGGTTTTTCGGACGCAAACGAAAAAGCGATTTTGAAGTTGCAAGTTTGGCGGAATTAGAATAGGTCGAAAGGAGAGCGGTAAGCAACCTTTTGAAACATTAAAAGCATCTTGAATAATAGGATAATTCAGTCTAAAATCAAAAAAGCAAAATTTCAGCAGTAAAAGCGGAAAAATAAAGAGTTCCGACTGCGACAAATACGAGGAGTTTTAACCGTTATGTCAAAGAAAAAAATAATTCGCAATTTAGCCTTGTCAGCTTCGGTTTTATTGACAAGTGTTTCGTTCGGTTTCGGACAAAATCCGTCGGCAACACCGACCCAAGATATTACAAATAAAGAAAGAAAGGTTACAAAAGAAGGCGATAAAATCTACAAAGATTGGCTCAACAAAGATGTCAGATACATAATTACGAAAGAAGAAAAGAAAGCCTTCGAGCAATTGAAGACCGATGAGGAGCGCGAAAATTTCATCGAAAATTTCTGGCGAAGACGCGACCCGAATCCCGACACGGAAGAAAACGAATTCCGTGAAGAATATTACGAAAGAATTGCATATGCCAATGAACGATTCGCATCGGGCATACCGGGTTGGATGACCGATCGCGGACGTATTTATATTACTTGGGGCAAACCCGATTCGGTGGAGTCTTATCCGACGGGCGGTTATTACGACAGACCGACGTATGAAGGCGGCGGTTCAACCACAACTTATCCATATGAAGTTTGGTTTTACCGTCATTTAGATAATGTCGGCGACGGAATTGAAATTGAGTTTGTTGATCCGACTGGCACGGGAGAATATCGAATAGCCCGCAGTCCGTATGAAAAAGATGCACTTGCTACCGTTCCAGGAGCAGGACTAACGACTTCCGAACAACTTGGAATCGGAAATAAAGCCGACCGTGGAATTGGTGGAAACAATTACACGCGCGAACAAGACAATCCGTTTCGGCGAATGGAAATTATCAATAATTTGCAGCGTCCGCCGCAAGTAAAATTTAGTGACTTGCAACAAGATTTGACGGATTCGCCGGTCATTGATAATAATCCTTTAGATTTTGCGATGCGTGTTGATTTCTTCCGGCAATCGGATGATCGCGTAATCACAGCGTTCACAATTCAAACGGATAACAAAGAATTGGTGTTTGAGTCAGTCGGCGGATTGCCAACGGCGCGAATGAATATTTTCGGACGCATTATGGCGGTTTCGGGCAAACGCTCAGGCATTTTTGAGGATTCAGTTACGACCAGTGCATCAAGCGAGGAATTAGCCGAAGCAAGAGACAAAAAATCGGTTTATCAAAAAGCGGTTGCCTTAACGCCGGGAACTTATAAAGTTGATGTCATCGTGCGCGATGTCGTTTCGGGAAATAAGGGAATTCGTTCAATCGGCTTTACCGTTCCGAAATATGAAGAAAACAAACTCGGCACTTCGACCTTGATTTTGGCTTCAAAACTTTATACGACAAGCGACCGTGACATCGGCGGAATGTTTGTCATCGGTGGCGCAAAAGTTATTCCGAATTTGACCGGAGTTTATAAAAAAGGGCAGGAAATCGGGGTTTATATGCAAATTTATAACGCCGGAATTGACCAAACAACGCTTCGTCCAGCTGTTGATGTTGATTACATATTGACGAAAAACGGCAAGGAAATCTTAAACCAGCGCGAAGATTGGCAAGGTTTGAGCGATTCGGGACAGCGTTTGACGATTGCGCGGTTGCTTTCAACAATCGGACTTGAAAAAGGCGATTATGAATTGAAAGTAAAAATCAAGGACCGCGTTTCGGGACAAATTCTCGAAACCAAAAACGGCGAAGGTAAATTTACGATTACCGATTAATTACGATTGATTTTGTAAATTTAAGCCGATGTTTCCGAACGTCGGCTTTTTTGTCGAAACAGAGAGCGGAAGCGAACTGTTTTTGAATCGAATTAAGCAAATCGCTACCATCCCTTGTTCTGGCTTTATGGAAACAGAAAGACTTTTTTTTAAATTATATGGCACAGAAAACAAAGCTGATTTCATCAATCTGACGACTGATGAAACAATAATGAAGCATGTAGATTTGGGAGTTTTAACACTTGAGAAAGCAGAAGAACTTTGGAAAAAATTGATTGAAGAGTTTTACACGAGCGGAAAAAACACGATTTACGCGGTTTTTGCCAAGGACGACAAAAGATACCTCGGACACGCGGCGATTCGTCCACGACCGACGAAAACTGAAGATTGGGAAATCAGTTATATGCTTCGCACGGAAGAGTGGGGTAAGGGTTTTGCGACGGAAATTGCAAAACGTCTAATTCGATTCGGTTTTGAAGAATTAAATTTGACGGAAGTCTTTGCGACGATTGACGATGCGAACTTAAATTCAATGAAAGTCGTCGAAAAAGCAGGAATGATTTTTCTGCATCGTGAATTTGATGATGACGGCGGATATTCGGTTTATTCGATCAAAAAATTATCATACCAAAGTTGAAAAACGAGCAAAGTCCAAAGTTGTTTGTGATGACTTGCCGTGTTTGTTTCGTGTTCTTTAATCAATTTCTGAACAAATTTCTCATCAAACAGTCCTTGATTTTTCAATCTCGTTTCATCAAGCATATCGTGCATAAGTGGATTTAATCTGCCTTTGAGCCATTCGGCAATCGGAATTCCGAAACCTTTTTTCGGGCGATGCAAAATATTTTTCGGCAGAAGCGGTTCGACGGCTTTTTTCAAAATATATTTGCCTTTGTTGCCTTTTAATTTATATTCAAGTGGAATT
>CALMEH010000013.1 GCA_937863115.1 uncultured Acidobacteriota bacterium | reverse complement strand
ACGGAAATGTTTCACGCGCCGCCGAATCAATGGGCGTTGACCGAAGCCATCTTTATCGGCGGATGAAAAATTTGGGGTTAAATGTTGAAAAGGGAAAGTAACCCGATACGACTTTGAAAATAACTTCTTAGAAGCAAATGGAAGCAGATAAAATTTTTTCTCAGCCATTGGTTGAAATTCAACTGCTCGGCAGATTTCGGGTAAAAATTGACGGCGCGGCGATTGATGAAAAGCGTTGGACGCGAAATTCGGCTAAATCTTTGGTTAAACTATTGGCATTAAAGCCGTTTCACGCGCTTCACCGTGAGCAGATTATGGATTTGCTATGGCTAGAGCAAACGCCGGAAACTGCGCTAAATAATCTAAACAAAGCAGTTTACGGAGCGCGGCGGGCTTTTGAGCCGAATTTGGAAAAAGGCTCTGCGTCACAATTTCTTTTAACCGAAAAAAATCAAATAATTCTCGCGTCGCCCGGTTCGCTTCGGGTTGATTTGGACGAATTTGAACGAATTGCTAATTACGCCGTCCAAAATAACGACCTCGAAAGCGGAAAAAAAGCTCTCGAAATTTATCAAGCCGATTTGCTCACAGAAGATATTTACGAAGATTGGATTTACACGCGCCGCGAGACGATGCGGATTCTTTACCGCAAAATCGCCGCCAAAACCGCCGGACTTTACGCCGCCGAAAATAATCACCAATCAGCAATCGAAATCTTGAAAAAATTGGCTGCCGACGATGCTTCCGATGAATATGTGCAACGACTTTTGATGCGTTTATACGCGGAAACGGGCAGTAAATATCAAGCATTGAAACAATTCCAACAATGCCGCGAATCTCTGCACGCGCTCGGTATCGAACCTGAAACGGAAACGATAAAACTTGAACAAAGCATTAAACGCGGTGAAATTTTGCCGATTCAAAATCCACCACAAACCGCACCGATTGTCGTTCCAAATCCGCGCATCACGCCTTTGACTTTTCAAAGCGGGAGTATAAAATCGGCTAAATTTTTAACCGATGGCGAAACTGCAATTTTTACGGCAGATTGGAACGGTTCGCCTGAACTTTACACGATGCAACTTTCAAACGGAGAAGTTCGTCCGTTAGGAATAGAAAAGACGGAAGTTCTATCAGTTTCGTCTGACGGAGACTTGGCGGTGATGTTGAATCCCAGACCGTTTGGATTTTACAAAATCGGAACGCTGGCGAAAATATCGGCGGACAAGTCTGCGATAGAAATTTTAAACGAAATCCATTGGGCTGATTGGTTTCCTGTCCAAAATTCCGATGATTTGTTGGCGATTGTGCGTGACCTAAACGGGAAAAATTGTCTCGAATTTCCAATAAATAATGTAATTTACGAAACCGATGGCTGGATTGGGAATCCGCGATTTTCAGAGGACGGAAAAAAAATCGCGTTTATCGAGTATCAATTTATCGGCGATGATCGCGGATTTGTGGTGGTTTATGATTTGGAAGCAAAGTCGAAGCAAATATTGACCGAAATTTTTGTCGCGGCACAAGGTTTGGCGTGGGTTGGTGACGAAATTTGGTTCACGGCGGCGCATCGTGGAAGTGGGCGGGAACTCAAAGCAGTCAATCTGAA
>CALMEH010000012.1 GCA_937863115.1 uncultured Acidobacteriota bacterium | reverse complement strand
GCAATTTCGCCTAAAGCATCTGAAACTGCAATAACAATACCGTTTTCATTAACCTCAAACTTGTGAGATTGAACTGTAAATTCATCTAGGTCGTCTGCTTTTGTCACAAATTTCGAGTTTGGAATATCTAACAAAAGATAATTATCCTCGTTATTTCTTCTAACACGCCCAATATGTGTAGTAGCATGAATTTCTGCTTCCATAGTTATCCCAAACGCTTTTGCAAATATTCCTTCAATTCCGCAACTTTAACACGCTCCTGCTCCCAAGTATCTCTATCGCGCACAGTTACGGCGTTGTCTTCCAGAGATTCGTGGTCAACTGTAACGCAGAATGGCGTGCCGATTTCGTCTTGTCTTGCATAAAGTTTGCCGATGCCGCCGGTGTCGTCATAGACGGTTCGCATTGTGGGCAAAAGTTGTTTTTTCAAATCTTTTGCCATTGCAACGATTTCGGGTTTGTTTTTTGCAAGCGGTAAAACGGCGACTTTGATCGGGGCAAGGTTGTGTTTTAATTTCAAAATCACGCGCTTTTCGCCTTTGTCGTTTGTTTTTTCGGTGTATGCGTCCATCAAAACTGCGAGAAGTGTGCGATTTACGCCCGCCGAAGGTTCGATGCAGTATGGATAAAAACGCTCATTTGTTTGCGGATCGAAATATGATAAATCTTCCGTCGAATCGGAATTGAGGCGTTTTCCGTCCGCGTCTTCGGGTTTCTTTGAGTGCGTTTTCAAATCGTAATCGGTGCGATTGGCGATGCCCATAAGTTCGTCAAATTGCGCGGCTTCGTCTTCGCGTTCGGGGAAAAAGCGATAGAGAATATCAACCGTTCTATCGGAATAATGCGAGAGTTCGGCTTTCGATTGCTCATAAAGTTTCAGATTCTCGGACGAAATTCCCAACGAATTAAACCAATCTTGAAAACTGTCAATAAATTCCTGATGAATCGCGGGCGCGTCTTCCGGTCGGCAGAAATATTCGAGTTCCATCTGCTCGAATTCGCGCGTGCGGAAGATGAAATTGCCGGGCGTAACTTCGTTGCGAAAGGCTTTGCCGATTTGCGCGATGCCAAACGGCAGTTTGCGGCGCGAAGTGTCAAGAACATTCTTGAAATTGATAAAAATTCCTTGCGCCGTTTCGGGGCGCAAGTAAGCCAACGCGCTTTCGTCATCATCGCTTGAAACCGCGCCAACGGTCGTTTTGAACATCAAATTAAATTGTCGGGCTTCGGTCAAATCGCATTCTTTTCCGCTTCCGGCATTGCACGAATTATCTTTCGGACAGACAACATCTTGCAGTTTATCAAGCCGGAATCTGCCCTTACATTTGCGACAATCAACGAGCGGATCGTTAAAAGTCGTTTCGTGTCCGCTGTATTTCCAAACTTGCCGATTTTGGATAATCGAAGAATCGAGTCCTTCAATATCATCGCGTTCGTGAACCAGCCAACGCCACCAAGATTGCTTGATGTTATTGGCAAGCTCAACGCCAAGCGAGCCGTAATCCCACGAACTTCCAAGTCCGCCGTAAATGTCCGACGCGGGAAAAACAAAGCCGCGCCGTTTTGATAAAGATACGATTGTTTCAATATTTGGTGCTGTCATAACGTAAAGATTTTATGGTAAATGGTAATCGGTAATTGGTAAAGTCTGCCTGATGATTTCTACCAACGGATGTCGTAAGGCGAAAAATTTTCGCGCCAATTTTCGTCCGAGTCTATTTTCAGAATCGGAATTTTGCCGTCAAAGATAATTTCTGCGTCGGCTTTGCGCGACAGACGATAT
>CALMEH010000011.1 GCA_937863115.1 uncultured Acidobacteriota bacterium | reverse complement strand
ACAAATGGAAAATCTTCTCGAAATTTCCGACCAAAGCCTGCAAAACCGTCTGCTCACGGTTTCCAACAAACTGCTTAAACACGACTCAAACTCGAAAGAAACATCGTTCGTTTCAGCAATCGAAATCTTGGTCGCGTCAAAGAAACTCAAATCGTAACACTTGCGCCGGTAATTAAAAATTCTGCGACGACGATGGGAAAACCGCGTGCCAATCGTTGGCTGATAGCTGCCACATTTCTCGTCGCTATCATCTGCGGCGGATTTTATTTTTTTGCTACCCAATTAAACGGCGCGATACCTTCGCCGAAAGATGTCGAAGAAATCAAAGTTACCGAATTGCCGTTGGGCGACCATCTGCAAATCGCACATCGGCAAGGTTCAACGCTTTTCGTAAGCGCGAAAAATTCTTGGGAAAATCTGACTGCCGATGAAAAGCAAACAAATTTGCAAAATCTGCGTAATTTCCCGACAAAAGTAAAAGTATCTACTGTTATTGTTATCAATTCGGAAGGCAAACCGCTCGGCGATATTTCTAGCGAAGGTATAAATTTGGGCGAAAACTTAACGGATTAAACAATCACAGGCTTTCGTTCGACAGGCAGAAGCGCGGCGATTTCTTCAATGATGTTGCGCGTCGAATTCGGAATTGAAAGACTTCCGGCGGCGGCTTTCATTTGCTTGTATTTGTTTGTATCGGTCAACAGATTTTGGATTGTCGGCACGATGTCGGAAGATTTTTCCAGAAGAATTCCCGCACCCCTTTGGTGAATTAAATTAACCGTTCCGGCTTCTTGCGGCATCGGCGGCGTGGTTGCGTCGGCAATTATCGACAGGCGGCAAGCCAACGGTTCAAACGGCGTCAAACCGCCGAGCCTGCTGGCCATTAACATTGCCGATTGCATAAGTTTTTCGATTTCGTCCGAATATCCAATAACTTTTACGGGAAACTTTGCGGTTTTGGCGAGTTCTTCGGCTTCGCGTTTTAGTTCGTCGTTTTTTCCGGCGAGAAAAATCGCTTGCACATCCAAATCGCCGCGCACGAATTCGCGGAAAATCTGTGGAATATTGCCGCCGCCAATCCACCCGGCATTGACGAAAACCGTAAATTTATCGGGATTTAAACCGTAAGCCGTTCGTGCTTCCTGCGCGACTTTTTCATCAACTTCGTGAAATTTCGGATGCACGGGCATTCCCGAAATTTTGATTTTTTCGGGCGAAATTCCGTAGTCAATAAGTTGTTTTTGCGCGTCTTCATTCGCCACGAGATAGAGCGAAACATCATCACAAGCCCAACCTTTCCAAAACCCGTAACATGGATCGGTTACAACAGTTACGAGCGGAATTTGATCAGCCAAATTCAATTCTTTTAAAATCCGCGCAAAAATATGTTGCGTCAAAGGATGAACGCTGACGATCAGATGTGGACACCATTTTTCAAAAATTTCTTTGCAAAACCCAATGCACCGCCGATGGAAAAATTCTCGCGTTTCGGGGCGAACCTTATTCATCACCCAATAGAGATATTTCATCCAATGTTGGCGATTTTGCAAAACCCAATTATAAACTTTGACCAACTTTTCGGTGATGTGGTGCGATTCTTCAACGGCTTTTATCGTCCTCACAGCAAATGATTTGCCCGACCAAACTTTTTGCAATCCTTCGGCAATAGCCGCCGCCGCTGAACGATGTCCACCGCCGGTGTCGGATGAAATGATAAGAATTTTCGGGATGTTTGCCATTTTTAATTTATTTCGCTATCAGTTTTTCTAAGGTTGATAAATTTTCCGATTCATCGAAAACAGAGCGAATAGGGATTTTAAATTCGGTCAAAACTACGCTCGTAATTTCGCCGCTATTTGATTTTAGCAGAAGTTCGTATTGTTCGTCTTGCAAAAAATATTGCTCGATTGTTTCTTTTTCCGCGTCAATAATCCAATATTCTTCAACGCCGTGCGCTGCATAATCTTGAAACTTAGTTTCGCGGTCATTTTTTTCGGTTGAATCAGACAAAACCTCAATAACAAAATCCGGCGCGGGAAATTGCATTTGTCTTCGTTTGAGTGTTTTTGCCTTTTCGTTTCCAAAGAAACAAATATCTGGCTCATAATCATTGCGCGTTAGAGAAACCAGCAACTTTTCTACACCAACTAAACCAAGTTTATGCTTAACTACAAAAGTATCAAGCAATTTCGCAAGTAATGTTGTTGCGCGGTTATGCTGTAATTTTACAGGCGAATGAAAAATTATTTCGCCGTTAATAAATTCCGTCTTCCCTTTTTCTTCGACAATCTCGTAAAAATGCCGACGCTTTTTCTGTTCTTCTTTCAACGCAGACTTCAACTTCTGCGCGAAAATCGCCGCGTCCGGCATTTGCAAGGCTTGTTCTAAAGAAATTTGCACAATTATTATTCGTCTATTTTATAAGAATCGTCTTTTCCGACATAGCTGACGTAACCGTCTAATCCTTGTTCGGCAAAAGTGTCTTTCTTATTTCGCGGCTCGTTCCATTCTATAATTATCGTGTAATCGGAAAAACCTTGTCGCGGTTTGATGCTTGTAACCTTTCCGATTTCACCGATTTCGACGTTCAAACAATCATTTGAACGAACCGGACATTTGATTTTTCCGCATTTCAAATTTTGAACTTTTTTACCTAAAAGCGCGTTAGCTTCTTCCCTTGAAAAATAAAATTTCTTTGAAAAAGTTTCGCTATCTTTTTGATATTCGCATTGTTTTTTAACTTCGGTCGTTTTTTTGTCCGCAAAAAACTTTTGCGGCAAATTAAAAAGCATCGAAATCAAAAAGCCTAAAATAAAAGTTCCCAAAGCTATAAGAAAATATTTTTTCATTTAAATTTACTCCTTAATAATTTAGCGATAAAAATTTGAATTCTTAATTTTGACGCTAGAGAACATTTATTTTGCTGATATTTTTTAGGCTTTTACTGCAAGACCTTCGCCAATTTCTCCCATATTTTTCGCAGCTTTTTTCATTTGACTTTCGAGGCGTTTGATTTTTACCAAATGCGTCGGATTAAGCGGCAACCTCGGATAAAAACAGTTTGATTCGTGTGTGCAATGACAGCCGTTGGCGACTTCTTTGCGGCGGTTTTTCATCAGATCGGTTTTCCAAGCGGCTTGAAAATCCCAATCATAATCGCGCAAATTCAGCACGTCGGGTTTATTTTCGCACGAAGAAAGCACACCGTTATCATAAATCACCGCGCCTGCGCTTCCGGCGTAACATTTTAATTGCGCTTTGTTTTCTTCTTTGGTTTTCGCAATAATGTCGTGCATATAAATATCCACGGCGGCTTTGAAAAAGCCCGATTTTCCGCCGTAATTATTTTTCAAAACAGCGTTTTTCGTGTCTTCCAAAATCTGATGCGAAAGTTTTTGATACATCCTGTGATCAAAATTCAATTCGTTCGGGTCTTTTGACGGCGGACGAATGTAATTGATATTGATTTTATCGGGTTTCAAATCGTATTTTAAGAAATCATACCATTCAAAAATGGTGTCTTGATTGGAATTCATCACGCAAGTGCAGGTTTGAATGTCGAGTTTCGGAAATTGTTCGCGTTTCATCTGTTGCAAAGTTCGCGCCGTGTGAATCGCTTTGTCCCAACTTCCCTCTTTTTGACGAATTTTTTCGTGCGGTTCTTTCACGCCGTCAATGCCGAGCGCGACCGTTACGTTCAAATTCGGACATTCTTCCATAATGCGCGTTACATCGGGGAAAATTCGCGGATGAATCTGCCCGTTGCTCATCAAATAAACCGAATCGAGTTTGTTATTTTCATAAAACGAACGCACGATTTCCGGCAAATCTTTGCGCGTAAAAGGTTCGCCGCCCGCAAGCACCAAAACACCGAGATTGCCGCCGAGAGTTTCGGAAATTTTATGAATTTCGTCGGCTTTCATCTGCAATTTTTTGCGCGGACGGTCATCGAGTTCTTCGGTAAAAAAACAATGCGTGCAGCGCATATCGCAGACGCTCGTAACTAAAATATTCAGAAAAACCGGCGAAATCGGTCTGCCGACCAAAATGCTCGCGTATCGTTTAAAAATCTCTTTTGTTGCAAAATCCATTTTATATTTCCTCTTCGTAGAGTGTTCCGAAATTTGATGCCGAAACAAAATACAAAGTTTTATTTTATCTTAGTTTACGACATTTCAGCAACATAAGTTCGGAAATGATTGGAGCGCAAGCATCTTTGCTTGCGCGTATTTTCGAGAAATCAGAAACGCCCAGGCAAGGATGCTTGCGCTCCAGTCGGTTTAAGTTAAAATCTAATTTATGTTTCGCAGAGTTTATTTAGATAATTCAGCTACGACACCAATCGACAAAGAAGTTGTCGAAACGATGTTGCCGTTTTTGACCGAGAAATTCGGCAATGCTTCGAGCATTCATTTTTTCGGTCAGGAAGCCCGCGCCGCCATTGATAAAGCGCGGCATCAAGTTGCGGATTTGATAAATTCGCGCCCGAACGAAATCGTTTTTACTTCGGGCGGAACGGAAGCAAATAATTTGGCAATTCGCGGACTTTTGGAAGCAAACGACAAATACGGCAAACACATTATCACGTCCGAAATCGAGCATTCGGCGATCAAAGAAGTTTGCGAAGATTTGAGCAAACGCGGGTTTGAAGTTACTTTTTTGCCCGTTTATGAAAACGGAATCGTCAAAATCGAAGACTTAAAAAACGCCGTGCACGAAGATACGATTTTGATTTCGATTATGACCGCGAATAACGAAATCGGGACAATTCAACCTGTTGAAGAAATCGGCAAATTCGTCCGCGAACTAAAAGAGACGGGCAAAAAAATCTGGTTTCACACGGACGCGGTGCAAGCGGTCGGAAAAATTTCGGTTGATGTCGAAGAGATCGGTTGTGATTTATTGTCAATTTCGGCTCATAAAATCTATGCGCCAAAAGGCGTTGGCGCACTTTACGTTCGGCGCGGCGTGCGGCTTCATAAACAAAATATCGGCGGACATCAAGAACGCGAACGGGGCGGCGGCA
>CALMEH010000010.1 GCA_937863115.1 uncultured Acidobacteriota bacterium | reverse complement strand
GCCAAAATCATCTTGATAACTTGCGCGTCCGGGTCATTAAATTCTTCGGGCGAAAGGATAATAATTGATTTCGTCGCGTGTGGATTGACGATTTCGAGGTCGTCCAAATCAATCGGCGAACCCGAACGGCAAACTACTTTTGTTCTGCCCGTATCTTCGATTTTCGCGCGAATTTCGTCTTCCATTTCGATTTTGTCTTTGTCCGCCAAAATCACGACACGCCGTTTGACGGCATTTTCATTCGCTACCGAAAGCTCTGAAATAACACGGAAAATGCGCGACGACCAGCCCAAAATCAAAGTATGATTTTCCTCGCAAACAAACGATTTTCCTTTGCGAAGTTCTTCCAATTTTCCTTCCAAACCGCTCGTCAAAACGCCGATCAGCGAACCCATTATAAAAATTCCGCCGAGCGTGACCAAAAACATCACCAGACGAAACCACCAACCCGTATCGCCCGCCACGCTTCCCGCATCCATTGAACGCATCAAACTCTGCCAAAACGCTTCACCAAAACTATAACCTTCTTCTTTCTTTGGCGTTTCGGTGGAGGCTTTTTCCTGAGTTTTTTCAACTTTTTCGTCTTTTTTCTCAGATTTTTCGTCCGCTTTCGCTTCATCCTTTGGCGCATCAATTGTCTTTTCCGCAACCGTTTCCGCCGGTGCCTCCGCTTCTTCGGGCTTTAATCCCGTCATCACTAAAACGGTCGTCGCAATCAAAACCAAAACCAACGAAATTACCGCCAGCCAACCAATCAAAGAAGCCGTGCCGCGAGACAAACTGTTGTCAAACCAATAGCGTAATCTGTTCCAAAAGGTAATTTTTCTCATAAATTTTCGTATCTTAAATTTTGGGGGAAGTTTGAACGAAAAGATTAGCAAAAAAAGTGAAAAAGTGAAAAAGTGAAAATATGAAAAAGCTGAATTGAACGAATTCAACCAGCTTTTTCATATTTTCACTTTTCTATTTTTCTACTTTTTAAGCCAACCAAACAAAGCATTGACCGTAATATCACGGTTTGTTTCGTAAATTGCGCGAGTCAAAGGCACTGACATCGGGCAGACTTGGACACAGTTTTGCGCGTTTCCGCAATTAGTTATTCCATCGTCGCCCATCAAACCTTCGAGCCGTTCGTCAATTGTAAATTTTCCGGTCGGGTGCATATTGAAAAGTTTCGCTTGAGCAATCGCTTGCGGTCCGATGTAGTTGTCGTCGCCGTATTGCGGACACGCTTCGAGGCAACAACCGCACGTCATACAGCGCGAATATGCGTAGCGTTCCTGCGCCTGTTCGTTCGACATCGCGGGCGCAGGACCGAGGTCGTGCGTGCCGTCGAGTTCAACCCAAGCGTGAACCTGTTTCAAATGTTCAAACATTTTCGAGCGATCAACTTTCAAATCACGCACGTTCGGAAACTTTGACATCGGTTGCAGAGAAATCGTATTTGAACCGTTTGCCAACAACAAATCGTCAATCAAAGCCGAACAAGATTGACGCACTTTGCCATCAATAACCATCGTGCAAATCCCGCAAACCTGCTCCAAACACGACATATCCCAAACCGGCGGCGTAGTTGTTTTGCCGTCTTTGGTTACCGGATTTTTGCGAATTTCCATCAAGGCGGAAATGATATTCAGATTTCGCCGATAAGGAATCTCAAAACTTTCCCAAAAAATCTGAGAATTCAAATTCTCACGCCGCTGAATCTTAAATTCAATCATCTGCGGCGGATTTTCCAACCGTTTTTTCTCTTGATGTCCGTTTGTTTCGCTCATAATAGAACTCTCTGGTAAATTTCTTCTAAGGTTAATTCAATTCCGATTGATTCAAATTTCACAACACTTTTTAAGCCGATTGTCGCTTTATGAATCCAAGCTTCATCTGCATTTTTGATGTATTGCTCAACCGTCGGATTATCTTGCGTAACCAAAACATATTCGCGTAAAGATTCTAAAGTTCGGTAAGCAAGCATTTTTTCGCCGCGATCTTTTGCTTCGGTGTTGTCAGATAAAACTTCGACAATCAAAGTCGGGTTTATAATCGCATCTTTACGCTTTTGGTAAAAAATCGGTTCGCCGCAAAAAATAAAAACATCGGGATAATAAAATTTTCGATAAATGTCAACTCGAATTTTTACTTCTGTAGTTTTTGATTCGCAAGTTTTACCCAATTTCCCGCCAAATCCACGATCAATATTTCCGATTATTCGAGCGTGGTTTAACGAACCGCCTGCCATTGCGATTATTTCACCATTATCATATTCGCTTTTATATTCGGCTTTTTCTTCCAAATCCAAATATTCTTCCGTAGTATAAATTTTTCGTTTCGGTAATGCTGACATTTTAATCTAACTTCCTAATTTTCCATATCGTTGAATATCTGAAAAGTATAAAACTATTTGTTTGCCATCTTTTGAATACGGATAAAACAATTCGTATCTTCCATCTGCGGCGGAAAATTTAATTTCGTTGAAATTTCCCTTAAAAACCTTGCTTAGATAATCGCGCTCTTCCTTTCCTGTTTTAAAGATGTAATCTTTTTTCTCAATTCGATATTTTTCTTCAGTTGGTTTTGAAAAATTACGAAAAGCTAAGAAAACATCTTGACTGTCAATCGAATCTTTTACAATCACCAAAACTTCTGGGAAATTTTTGTCTGTTTTTCTGAACATTTCCAGCGAATCGCTCATTCCTAAAAGCCATTCATCGGTAAATTGATAATTCGATAACGATTCAGCCTTTTGCGGATATTTTTCAACTACCGATTTTGCCGAATCAACGAGCATTGATTCTTTTTTCTTAAGGCTTAAATAATTTCCGCCGAACAAAAGCGCGAAAATAATCGGAAAAGTCAGCAAAAAAGCCCAACCGAACTTCTTTGAAACCGGTTTTATTTCAAAAATTTCGTCGCGGTTATGTCTTTCGGCGATGCGCGTCAGATTGAACATCACATTGATAATCAAAGAACCGCTCATTAAAGCCAACAGCGCGAGAATGCTCATCCCGAAAGTCTGCGACATCTTTTCCCGAAAGATTTTAAAGCCGAAAACTTCAACCGAAATAAAGACAAAGACCCAATAAATCAACAGAACAATAGCGACCAAAGCGACAATATTACTTAATTTGACAAGCGTTTTTAGATTCATCTTGAAACCTCCTGAAATTATTTAAGTTAAACTTTTCTTGCCGCTCTTTGTTCCAAATTATTCCTTGAAAGATTCGCCTTCTTTAATTTTCGCGTCTTTTTCGCCCGTGATTTCTTCGCGGCTCAAGTCTTTCGGTTTCAGTTCGCTTCCCGTTTGCGGAGCTTGCGCGGCTTTGGCTTTGCCTTTTGTGTAATCGCGTTTTCGCGGTTCGATTAAGCCGATGTCAACTGCCTCATAACTCAAAATTGGCGATTCGTCCGAATACTCGGCGATGGTCGTTTTCAAGAAATCTTCATCATTTCTATCGGGAAAATCGGGTTTGTAATGCGCTCCGCGAGATTCATCGCGGTTTAATGCCCCGAGCGTAATAACTCTTGCAAGTTGAAGCATATTCCAAAGTTGTCTGGCGTGTGGAACAGCTTGCGTTGCCCACAAGTTTGAATCGTTAATCGAAATTTTTTGGTAGCGTTCAATTAATTCCAAAATCTTATCATCGGTCGCTTTCAAACGGTCATTATATCTGACAACCGTTACGTTATCGGTCATCCATTTGCCGAGTTCGTCGTGCAACTTATATTGATTTTCGTTTCCTTCGTTTTTAACAATCGAATCATTAATATCCTGTTGTTTTTTGAGTTCCGTCGCGTGAATCCCGTTTGTTTCGCTCGAACCGCGCTCGACGTTTTTGGCATATTCAATAGCCGCAGGCGCGGCTGTAAACCCGCCATAAACACAACTAACCAAAGAGTTTGCACCCAAACGATTTGCGCCGTGAATCGAATAGTCGCATTCTCCAGCGGCGAAAAGTCCGGGAATATTTGTTCTCTGCTCAAAATCAACCCAAAGTCCGCCCATCGAATAATGAACACCGGGGAAAATCCGCATCGGCACATAGCGCGGATCGTCGCCGACAAACATTTCGTAAATTTCCAAAATTGCGCCTAATTTTCTGGTTAAAGTTTCCGCCGGAATATGCGTTAAATCAAGATAAACCTGATTTTCGCCGCCGACTCCGTAACCTTCTAAACAAACTTGGAAAATCTCGCGTGTCGCAATATCACGCGGCACGAGATTGCCGTAAGCCGGATATTTTTCTTCCAAGAAATACCAGCGTTCAGCGGTCGGAATATCTTTCGGATTGCGCGAATCATTCTGATTTTTCGGCACCCAAACCCGTCCGCCTTCACCTCGTGCCGATTCGCTCATTAAACGTAATTTGTCTTCGCCCGGAATCGAAGTCGGATGAACTTGGATAAATTCGCCGTTCGCATATTTCGCGCCTTGCTGATAGGCGGCGGAAACTGCCGAACCCGTGCAGGTCATTGAATTGGTTGACTTTCCGAAAATAAGTCCGGGACCGCCAGTCGCCAGGATGACGGCGTCGGCATGGAACGTTTTCAATTCGAGCGTTTGCAAATTCATCGCAATCAAACCGCGACAAACCTGATAATCGTCCAAAACCAACGAAAGCATTTCCCAACCTTCGTATTTATTGACCTTTCCGACGGCTTCATATTTGCGAACTTGCTCATCTAAAGCATACAAAAGTTGTTGCCCTGTCGAAGCTCCGGCAAACGCCGTGCGGTGATGAAGCGTTCCGCCAAACCTGCGAAAATCAATCAAACCTTCCTGCGTTCTGGAGAACGGAACGCCCATTCGGTCAAAAAGATAGATGATTTGCGGAGCCATATCGCACATCTTTTTGACAGGCATTTGATTCGCCAAAAAATCACCGCCATAAACCGTGTCGTCCAAGTGTTTCAACGGCGAATCGCCTTCGCCTTTCGTGTTGACCGCGCCATTGATTCCGCCCTGAGCGCAAACCGAATGCGAGCGTTTGACGGGAACAACCGAAATAAGGTCAACATCGTGTCCCTGCTCGGCAATCTTCATCGCCGCCGCCAGTCCTGCCAATCCGCCGCCGACAATCGCTATTTTTAATCCGTTTGATGCCATAAATTTAAAATTTTTCTCAATAACTTTTTGAATCGCTTGATTTTGAGCTTTTTCGAGAATCGTTTGTCTTAGTTTCAGATTTCTGCTCGCACAATGCTTTCGGCATCAGACCGCAATCCCAAACGAAAGAAAAAGCCGCGTTTGTGCCGAGCGCAAATAGTCCGAAAGCAACCGCCGCACAACTGTAGAGCAAATATGTTTGCGCTTTTTCACCAATCACAATGCCCCAATCAACCGCAAAGAGAAACAATCCGTAGCCGAGATGCCAAGCTGTTGCGGCGACCCCCAAAATGTAGAAAATCAAAACCCACCAAATCTGAAAATCGGCAGAAACAATGGCAAAAGCCGTGTCCGCATTTCCCGCCACCGCAACTTTTGTCAGCCCAAGCGTGCCGAACAAGCCCCAACGAAAATGAAGCAGATGAAACAACAAGAAGAAGAACAAGAAAACTCCGGTTAAACGCTGAAAAGCATAAAACCAGTTGCGCCCATAGCCGTAATTTCCAACATTTACTTTCGCTTCCGCCGAAATAAATACTCCATAAACAGAATGATACAAAAGCGGTAAAAAGATGCCGAAAATTTCGATAAATAACAAAAACGGCAAATGATGAATGTCCTTGACGGCATCATTAAAAACGCTCGCGCCATTCATCGCTTTCGCGTTTGTAAACATATGGACGAAAAAAAATGCGCCGAGCGGCACAATGCCCGTTATCTGATGCAGTTTGCGAAGCAGAAACGTTCTGCTGAATTTAATTGCCATTTATTAGCCTCGATTTTCTCTGATTTTTTTCTGTATTGCGATAAGTATTCTGAAATGTTTGGCTTAAAATCGCAAATCCAAACTCAAAAATCATTTAAAGCTAATGATACTTTTTTTTCTTAATAAGATAAAATGAATTCTCTTGAAGACATTATTGAGTTAAACTTATTATTACATTGAGCATTCATCATTTATCATTTATCAAAATCCTGCTCGACCGATGAATGGTAAATGTTCAATGAGAAATGAATAAATGCACATCGAAACATTAAAAGTTTTTTGCGATTTGGTTGAAATGGAGAGTTTTTCGCTTGCCGCCGAACGCAATTTTATTACACAATCGGCAGTCAGCCAGCAAATTCGCACGCTTGAAGACAAATTTAATCGTCGGCTTTTGGAGCGTGTGCGTGGACGGCGTGAGGTAAAACTGACTCCGGCAGGCGAGGTTTTTTATCGTGAGGCAAAAAATGTTTTGGAAAGTTTCGACAAACTTAACGAAAGTATGCGTGGGCTTGTCGGGAAAATCGGCGGAACTGTAAAAGTTGCAACGGTTTATAGCATCGGACTTCACGAATTGCCGCCGAAGGTGCGCGAATTTATGTCGAAATTCCCTTCTGCGAAAATTGATTTGGAATATTCGCGCACGACTCGTGTTGTCCGCGATGTGATTGACGGCGTAGTCGAACTCGGCATCGTCGCCTTTCCCGAACCGCGCAAAGGTTTGACGATTGTGCCGATGATGTCCGACCGTCTGGTTTTGATTTGTTCACCGGAACACGAATTTGCCAAACGCGAAAAAGTTGCGGCAAAAGAATTGAAAGGGCGCGATTTCGTCCTTTTCGAGCGCGACATTCCAACGCGCAAAGCAACGGATAAAATATTAAAAACACACGGCTTAGAAGTTCGTAAAGTCGCCGAATTCGACAATATCGAAACCATCAAACGCGCTGTCGAAGTCGGTTTCGGCTTGGCAATCGTGCCGCATCCGTCGGTTGAAGACGAAGAAAAAAACGGTCAATTAATCGTTATCAATCTTGCTGAAGATGAATGGGTTCGTCCCGTCGGCGTGGTTTATCGAAGCGACAGAACTTTGTCGCTTGCCGCCAAAAAATTCGTTCAACTTCTCGAAGAAGATGCTCCTGATTCTTAGATTTTGAAGAAAATTTATCCACAGATGCACACAGATTTTTTATCTGTGTGCATCTGTGGATAAATAAAAAATTCTCTTTCATTCATTAGGTTTTCGTTTGTTTCACGCAAAAATGCAGATGCGTTTTGTGTTGTTGGATTAAAGGTTTGTTTCGCTCGCCACTGATTTGGATATAGCCGCCTTTGTAAGGTTGAAAACATGCCAACGGACCGAAATTTTCGACAATATTCCAATCTTCGCTTGCTGCCACCTGCAAAGCATCGCAGATGGTTTGCACTTCCGCATCCGTTGAATAATTTGTGGTGATCGCTTTGTTATTTATCTTTGAAATATCAACGGCTTTTCCTTCACGATGCGCTCCGCCTTCTTTGTGAACGGCGCATGGTTCGCTCGTCGAAGAAACGTAAATGCTGTTTAGATTATACAAAAGATTTCCTTCCGAATCGTTTATTTGCGGCTTGATAATTTTTCTCATCGCCTCCAATAATTCCTCGATCACATCCGAATTGCTCGTTGCCGAATAAGTTACAATCACACCGTTAATATCCGCTCCCAACTTCGTTTTTGCCATATTTTTCTTCCGCTCCTTTTCAATCTAATAACCTGCCTTTTGACGCGAGAGTTTGCGGCTTTTGCTTATCATTTCTGATTTTCTATGTTAAGATTCCTTTAAATTCTGTCGACTTTCAATTTTTCAAAAGGAGTTTTCAACGATGAACTTTTCGAGCTTTTTTCAACGATTTGCACTATTGGCTTTTGTTTCCTGTGTTGTAATTGCGGTTTTTATTGCATTCACGCCGCCGCCGAAAGTCGAATCGGCGAAGAACGAACCGAAAAGCGAAACTTTGCCCGATTATGACATTCGCACCGATGAAAACGCGAAGCAAACGATTGCAGATTTTTCCGTAAACTCGTTACCCGAAACGGACAGAAATCTCGCCGCCCGCGCCGTAGAAAAACTGCGAAAGGAAATTCCGAATCTGAAAATCGAATATAATGAAGATTTGCGCATTCCCGAAGTTATTTCGCCGGATTTTATGCGCGGCACGAATTTTCTGACCGCGCCAAACAGAAAAAAACGCGCCGATATTTTACGCGATTTTATCAATCGAAACTCTGAACTTGTCGGATTAAGCCAGACGCAAATCAATCAACTCGAAAAAACTGCCGATTACACAAATCCCGATGGCAATCTTTCGTTTGTGCATTTCGAGCAGAAAATCAATACAATTCCCGTTTTTCGCGGCGAGATAAAAGCCGGATTTTCAAAGAAAAATGAACTGATTCGCATTATCAACAATCTCGCGCCGAGTCTCGATTACCAAACGATTCCAAAAGATTTCGGAACTCCCGAACAAGCCGTTTTTAATGCGGCAAGACATCTCGATTTGCAAATAAATGAAGCAGACACGAAACAAATTGAAACAAATAATTTAACAACAACTTTTGAGAGCGGACAATTTGAAGATAAAACAACTGCCGAAAAAATCTATTTTCCGATTGATTACGGCGTGGCGCGAACCGCTTGGCGCGTTTTGATTTGGACAAAACCGGCGGCGTTTTACGTTATCGTTGACAGCGAAACGGGCGCAATGTTGTGGCGCAAAAATATTACTTCTCACCAAACTCAAACCGCAACTTATAATGTTTATGGAAACACGACGAGTTTTGCGAAAACCGGCGA
>CALMEH010000009.1 GCA_937863115.1 uncultured Acidobacteriota bacterium | reverse complement strand
GCCGTCGTCATATTTCATCCCGCTTCCCGAAACACCCGTCCCCGCCGCATCTTTCACCACCGAAGCCGTTGCCAACCCGACCATATTTTGCGCTTTGTAGATGTCCTTCACCCATTGCGGATAACTCGCGTCCGCTTGCAAATATGTCGTTTCCGACGAACGCACCGGATTTGCCGGAAGCGCACCGCCTTCCACGACAAAACTGTATTGCTCCGCCCGATTCTGCAAAATCGGCGTTTCTCTGAGGCTCAGATTTCCTTCATAAAAATATTTCGCCGTCGTCGAAATACCGCTTCCGGCTTCGTAGATAATTGATTCCGACTGTGCCACCCGCGGATGCCATTGCGCCGAAGCCGTTGTCGTTCCGCCGCTCGTTGTCAGAGAAGTTTTTGCCCACGTCGTCAGACTTTTTGAAACAAGCGCATCCGCCGAGTTATAGGCGCGTTCTTCAAAAGCCATTCCCGCCAGCGCGTTGTCATAACCGAATCCGAAGTTCGTTCCCGAATCATTTCCGCGATGCAAAACTCTCTCAACGCTCGTCTCATCGGGGTTGTTGACGGTTATTTGATAACCTTGCGAAGTCGTATAACTTGCCTGATATGTCCAATGATAATTCGCCGATTGTCCGCTTGTCGGATAAACTTTTCTGTCCTCGACACCGAAATTCGCCTGTGCCGTCAAGTCGCTGTGTTCGAGTTTCGTCAGCGTCGGCACAACATCGTATTCAAAAACTTCCTCGCCGCCCGTCGGATAAGTGATTTTTTCGATTCGTCCGTAAATGTCGTAGCCGAATTTGTATTTCTGACCGGTCGGCAGTTCGATTTCGGTTAAAACCACCGGATTAAATATATTCGGATTTCGAACTCGTGGTCCCGTTGTATTTCCGCCGCCGCTAAAAAGCACATCCGAAGGCGGACGAATACAAGTCGTCGGAAAACCTTGCGAATCGTAGCAAAGATATGTGTCGCCGATATATTTCAAATTCAACGAAAAATTCGTCAAACCGCTTTCCGCCGCCGAACTTCCTTTGAGTTGTTTCCAATGCAGTTTATATGTTCCCGTCATTCCGGGCATTGCGTAAATTTGCGGATTTTGCGCGGTTGTCGGCGCATTCGGAACTTGCGGCGCAAGCGGAATCGAAATGTTTCTCCCCAAAGTATCTTTCCAATAACCGTTCGGATGCGTTACATTCTGGTCGTCCGTGCTTCCCGGCGCGTAATAAGTCGTAAAATTCCCGTTGCGGTCGGTAAATTTGGTTGCTTTGCGTTTTGAAGTCAAAGGAGTTGTTTCAAAATCGTAAATTGAGCCGTCCGGCATCAAAAATCGGTAAGTATTCGTTTCCGAATTCTAAATCATTTGTGCCGAGTTCGCCGTATTCATAATCAATCTTGAACTGATTGTTGTTCGTTGGTGTTGTTCCGAGTCCGATTTGTGTCAGTTGCAATCTTTCATTAAATTGTGCGGTTTCCCACAAACCGTTGCCAAGCATCATCTTTCTAACATCGCCCGTTGCCGAATAATCAGACGAATTGGCAACGGTTTTCATCTGCCCCTTTGATTCCTGTTGTTCTTAGCGAGTGATTATATTTTTATCTTACATGAATATTATCTATTTCAATATCATATAATTTACCCTGCGATTTAATACAAGTTATTTCTACAGTTAGATCAGATTTTCCATCTTTTTCTGTCCATAGCGGAAAAATAATACTCCATTTTTGAGGCTTACTATTTTTAACTTCTATTACGTCCAAGTCAAAGAAAAAATCGCTAGGCGGAAAAATCAGAAATGCGCCATAATCTGCTATTGAATTAGAGATTTCTGATTCAGTAAGTCTTATTCCTTCTGACCATTTCTCAATTTCAGAATATTTCGCCTCTACTAAAAGTTTAACTAACTTCTTTACTGTGGTTATCAATTTGTTATCAATACTTTTCTTCATAAATTTACCTTCTTCGATTTCCGGGAATTCTGGTGGAAGTTCCATTATTTACCCCCAGTCTTCGAAAATAGCCATCTGCCCTATTTATCGCCTCACGAGCTTCTGATTTAGATAGTCCACCTTTTCTTAGAGCTTTGTAACCGATTCTTCTTTCAGCCCCATATGTTCCGCCCCCTCTTTGTCTTTGAACTTTTGTAGCAAGATTATGCGGAGTTCCTCTTACATTCGAAGGACCTTTTAATGGCACTCCAGGAGCTGAATTTGTATTATAACCGGGAATATCCCTTACAGCAGCATCTTGTATTGGGTGATGAGCATCTTTTACTCCATCTTTTCTTAGTTCTCCAATTGTAGGACTATCTGAAGTTGCGCCTTGATTGTTACGAATATTATAAATCGTGTTGGCACCTACCGACAATCCGTGTCCTGCTGTAATTAAACCTTTTACTGCAACTGCGACACCTGCCGCAGGAGCGACACATCCAACAAGACTAGCACAAGCCGGTGCAGTCACAGTCGCTTCTGACACTCCGCCTACCACTTCCATACCGCCGAATACTACTTCAGCTAATGCTTGTGTCAGAGATGCGACATTGCCAATGTATTGTCCGAGTTCGGTATGTTCATTGTAAGGTTCGTGAAGTCCTGCGCTATACGCCAAACTACCGCCGTTATTTTCCGCAAACGTCATAAACGCTGACTTGGCGTGTGTTCCAACCGATTGTTGTTGTTCGATTTCACCAGTAACTGTTCCCCCAAGAATAGGAGCTGACTCTTGGCTTCCGCCTGTATCTTGAACTGTTACAGTAACCGTCCCTACTACCGGAATAATTGTAACCGTTCCGTTTGCATTCCACCGCACAGTGTCGCCTGGTCCTGCTCTGCCGCCCGTGTCAGTCGGGGCAGTGCCTGTTGCTATTCCCGACGTTGTGCCGTCTAGAGTATTTTCACTCTTCTTATTACAGGCAACATTCCTTCCTGTAAAGGTAATGGCACCTGATGATTTATTTTCACACCACGAGAGTCCACTTGGGTCGGTGTAATTTATCGGATTGTTTCCCGTGTAAGTGTAACGATTAAATGTCTGGGGATTTGTTGCGGATGCCGAAGCCATCGGCGGGTCAACCGCCGTGAACCTGCCGTGTTTGTTCTGATACATTCGCGCTTCGGCAAAATCTAAATCGGTTTCCGTGTCCTTTTCGTAACCCGTAAATCTTTGCCTGATGCTGTCTGCATTCGTTACCGAATATTTCAAACTTTCACTTCTGCCGCCGACTCCGACTCCGAGTTCTTCACCAAAAGGCATAAAATCCCGTCTGCTTGTTACTTGTCCTTGCTGATTTGTGATAACTCGCGGACTTCCCAAGTGGTCGTAGGTCAGATAACTTGTCGTTGAAGTTTGTTGCTGAGGTGCTTGGCTTGAATATTCCGCCGCCAAATCACCTGCCGCGTCATAAACAAAAATCGTTGTTACTCCGCCGACTATCTTTTTGACTCGTGCGCCGTCGCCGTCGTAGAAATATTCTCCGATGATTTGATTGTTGGCGGTGTTTCTGACTTCTCGTTGCTTGTCATCGCCGTTGAACTTGAATGTGCGCCCCTGTGCATCTTGAAGCAAATTGCCTTGATAGTCATAAACATAGCCTTGACCTGTTGTAAATCGGTTGTTTGTCGCATCAATCGTCGGAGCGGTAATGTTGTTGTTTTGAAGCTGAGTGCTTCCAACAATCTGCGTAAAACTCGTCCGATTGCCGAATTTGTCATAACCGAATGTTTGCCTCCAATTCTGTGTGCTTCCCGTTTTCTCTTTCGCTTCCGTTAGGCGATTGAGCGCGTCGTATTTGAATGTTTGGACAAAACTCGTCGTCGGAATGGTTGTCGTTTGTTTGGCGATATTGCCGATGTTCTTTGCTTGGTCAACCGTTGTGCCGTTGGCATCAAGTTCGCCGTATTCGTAATCAATCTTGAACTGATTGTTATTGGTTGGTGTTGTTCCCAAACCGAGTTGTGTCAGTTGCAATCGCTCATTGAATTGCGCGGTTTCCCAAAGACCGTTACCGAGCATCATCTTTTTGACATCACCCGTTGCCGAATAATCAAACGCCGTCGCAACGGTTTTCATCTGCCCGTTTGCCGCTTTACTGCTGACTGCCGCAAGTCCGCCGTCTGCATCGAGAAAGTTTCTGACGACTCTGCCCGATGGATAAGTTTCTTCAACAAGTGCGCCTGAAAAATTGTATTTGTAAAGAAACTCGTAAGTGTTGCCGTCCGTAACTTGTTGACTCTTTTTCAATCTGCCGAAGTTGTCAAATTCCGTGTAAAGATTCTCCGAAACGCTGCTTGAAACCTTCGTCAACGCACCTTTCGCAAAGTTCGGCGAAGCTGTCGGCGGTTGGTTTTGTCCCGTAAATCCGTCGTAAAAATACGACACAGGCGGCGTAGTATATCCGCCCGTTTCATTCGTGTAACTTCTCGTTTTGACTCTGCCCGCTTTGTCGTAAGTGTTCGTAATCACCACGCCGTTGGCATCCGTTACGGTCAAAACATTCCCGACAATATCGTAGCTGTAACCCGCTGTCCACTCGTTATTGTCAGGATTTCCCGTCGTGTTCAAACCCGCATTCGGAATCTGTTCGGGCTGGCGAACTCTTGTGAGTCTGCCCAAAGAATCATACATAAAATATCGCCGCTGAACCGTCTGCCCCGCTTGATTCGGATTGCCCTGCGTTATTTTTACAAGTTCGCCCTTGATGTTGTAATCATAAAACGTCGGCTGATGCGGACTTGCCAAACTTCCCAAATCCGCGTCCGCCGTCGCTCCGCCAAACGCCGTCGCTTCATCAACTCTGATAATCCCGAACTTGTTTGAAATCGTCCGCGCCTTTCTGCCCGATGCGTCCTTTGCCACGACATAACTTCCGACAAATCCCGCCGCATCCGAAATCCCGAACTCCACCGTTCCCAAACTTGCGCCTGTCTGCCCGTTCACCGCCGGAGCGTAAGATTCGACAACTCTGCCAAGCTCGTCATATCGCGGTTTCGACCACATCACCGTTTCGCCCTGCCGAGTTCGTCTTGCCTATACAGATTTGAAATTATCAAAAATCTATTTCCAGCTTTTGTTTAAATCATCAATTATCTCCTTGTGAACTGCGTCCATTTGTGTAGCTATGTTTTTCCAAGCATTATGTCCGGCTACAATTCTTTTAGCCTTACCTAAATCAGTATTTAAAACTTCTCTTATTACCTTTATTGAGGGAATGATTTGAAATCCTTGTTGCTTTAAAAATGGAACTAAATTTTCAACGGTTTCTCCATCAGTAACTTTTTTTTGACACAGAACTACTGCTTCTTTATGCTCCATCATATACTTCATAGACAAACAATGTGTTTCTTATCGGACTTGTTTTCTTAATTCGCTCGCCTTCGCCGTCATATTTGGAGACTTATATTGATTAAATTTCAAGTTCCTTATAGAAATTTAAAAGTTCACTTAGAATATCAACATCTTTTGACTCCCATTTTTGCTTTTCACAAAAGGCAACTACATCTTTAGTTAATTTCAATAACATTTGTAAAAAATCCTTGTGATTGATATTTGTAACGGTTGCACAGATATTTTCACTTAAACGACTCTCAATAAATGTTATTTGCCAGTTTAAATCATCTTCAATTAAAACTTTAAAGAGATATGGTCCATCCATAAACCTGCATTCGCATAAAGTTTCTTTTGCAAATACTAAAGGCTTTAAATTTTCTAGCCACCAGCCAAGAATGATTACGGGGAAATCTACCCAACGGTTATCAGGAAACGCTTCTTTCTCAACATCAAACCATATTTGACCAGTAATTAATCGGTTTAAAGTAAAACTATCTAAATTTATGTTTAGTTTAAAAGCCATAATTAAAATTTTGGATATGCAGTTTCTATTGTTTTTGTAACTCTATTAAACCACATTTCTATAACAGTGCCATCTCTGGTTGCTCCTCTAAGGACTACTCTATCTCCTTGCACTCTTTGAACAGTCGAATTTTTATAAGCATTACGCACAGATTTTTCAATTTGGCTTGGTGTCATATAATCAGGAAACTTATCCTTGCCTTTCGTCCCATCTTGCATGCTTTGCTTATATCCATTTCCATTAGCCGTATGATTTTCTATAATGTGTTCAATGTCTATTTTTACTTTCTTATAAGACGGAAGATTAATGGGTTTTGTTGGTTTATTCGGGTCTTGAGACGGTTCTTCAAAACCTTGTGGATTTGGCGTAGCTGTGTTGGTTATAGTTTGCACAGGCGGAACCATTATTTCCATCTCTTCAACAGTCATATTCATTGCCTCTGCCGTCTTAATATTATCCATTGCCTGATTGTAATCAGGCATACATTGTATTCCCCCTCTTCCACAAGCATAACCGCCTGGAATTGATTCTGGTTTACTTAAAGACACGGCTACAATGGTGGCGGCGGCGGCGGCGGTAACACCTATACCTTGAAGTAATTTTTCTATTGCTTCGGGGCGAACTCCCCACTCGAATAATTTTTGAACAGCTTGTCCTTGAGTTGCTACCATTACTGCTCCTTCTTCTGAACCCGGTCGGAAAACTTGAATTTGGTCGCCAACCATATAAACATAGTCTTTCAACTCTGTATAACCGGCGGCTGCCATTTCTTCTAATGTGGCGAAATACTTAACATAAGGATCATTAGCACTCGTCCCGTAATATAAACCTAACGAATCGGTCAAATTAGTCGGATTATTCCTTGTATAAGCATACCTGTTCCAAGATTGTGCATCTTGCACATTGCCCGATGCCATTAACGGGTCGGGCGTGGTAAATCTTCCGTGTTTGTTTGAGTAATATCTGTTCTGGGCGAACTCTAAACTAGATTCGATGTCTTTTTCGTAACCCGTGAATTTTCCGCGCACCGCATCGCTTCCATAATTGGCGCGTGAAATCTCTTCACCGAACGGCATAAAATCTCGACGTGAGAGAATCTCTCCGTTTTTGCCTGTAACGATTCGAGGACTGCCGAGTGTGTCAGTCGTCAAATAATTTACATTCGGCGATGGATTTGTCGGCGGCGGAGTTATCGCATATTCGGCAACCAAACTGCCGAATGCGTCATACACGAATAGCGTATTTTCCGTGCTTCCGAGTTTCTTCAGGCGTTGTCCGTCGCCGTCATAAACATAATTGCCGAGCGGCTGGTTATAGCTGTCTTTGACTTGTGTTTGTTTGTTCAGCGCGTCATAGACGAATGTTCTGCCGTCGGCATCTCTGGTCATATTGCCGTTGGCATCGTATTCGTAATCTTTTCTGTTGCGGTTTCAGTAATAAACAGCTAGTCAAGATTTTGCGAATCGAAAATGGAATAAAACAAATCTTCCTTAAGAAGACTTTTGACAGTGGAAACAATATTTTCAATAGTAAGTTTTTCAACTATAATCATATCTTTACAGTAAAAATATAAACCTGATTGACATTCTCCAGTTTCTCTGTTTTTCCTAAAAATAGACTCAATGTTTTGCGTGGTAAAAAATGTGGCTGTATATAAACTACCGTTTTTAAACCTAATCTCAACATCAACATTATCGTCGTCGAAATTTAGAGGATTTGTTCCTACTAATATTGCTACGTCGTATTCATCACTAGGAACGATTATATAAGCATCATTTTCATTGTAAAATTCATTTTCCATAAAGTTTTTGAAGTTCATTTATAACTTTAGCTTGATTAGCTTTTGAGGATTTAGCTAAAATCTCGATACTGTTGTTTCCGGTATTCCTAAAGTAAACCCTTCCTCCATTTTGTCCTCTTGCCTCAATTATACCATTGAAGAGAGATTTATTTCCTTTGCCTGGATTCATATTTCCGTTGCTTAATTGTGCAGTTATATTGTCTATATCTCGTTGAACATTTTGGTTGCGAGTTGCACTTTCAGCTTCTCTTGTAAGCAATTTACTTTCTTTAATTCTTGAAGTAATAGTAGTTGGTTTATTCGGGTCTTGAGGAGGCTCTTCAAAACCTTGTGGATTTGGCGTAGCTGTGTTTGCTACTGCCACAGGTGGCACCATTTCGTCAGACTTTTCTAAAATTTGGTTTTCCATTTGAGCAGCTTTTCCCATGGCTTCGCTATAACACCCACCGGGTCCAATCAGCCCACACTGATACTCACGCGGAATATCTTTAGACGCTTCATAAACAAGATAGGTAAGAATACCCACAAACGCCGCTTCCGCTAATCCAGCCACCGCTCCAGCCCCCGCCATCCATTTCAAAGCCTCTGCCATGCCTTCTGCTGTTTGGGCAAAAAGCATTTTATTTCCTGTAAATGGATTAAGAGCTAATAATTCTCCTGATTTTGTTACGCTTATTAAATTGTCTGGAGTAATGAGTTGATCTTCAGATGTGTAATCTGTTCCATAAATCGGCTTACACCATTCTCCCGGTTTGCAGGTAGCTGGCAAATACCACCAAGGTTTTTTATCTTCATCTCCTTCCAAACCTAAATGGTCGGTTATATTTAACGGATTATTTCCAACGTAAGCGTATCTGTTCCAACTCTGCGGATTCCATACTTTACCCGAAGCCATCAACGGGTCGGGCGTGGTAAATCGTCCGTGTTTGTTGGCATAGTATCTGTTCTGGGCAAACTCTAAACTAGATTCGATGTCCTTTTCGTAGCCTGTGAATTTTCCGCGCACATTGTCAATACCATAGTTTGCGCGTGAAATCTCTTCACCGAACGGCATAAAATC
>CALMEH010000008.1 GCA_937863115.1 uncultured Acidobacteriota bacterium | reverse complement strand
GACGTTGCACGATGTATTAAAAAACGGAAAAGCCTTAGTCACAGACGAAAAAGCCCGCGTCAAGGTTGCCGCACGTCGCGCCGTTGATGAAACGGAACGTGATTTGTCGTGGCACGATTGGACTTTGCCGAGAGATTTGACCGACGACGGCGAAACGATTCTGTTTGAAGAAGGCGGTGCGAGTGGCGGCGTTCATTTTTCAGTTTATACGCGGAAAATGGACGGTTCAGCCGTCAAAAAAATCGGCGATGGTTCGGCTCTTGCGCTTTCGCCCGACGGCAAATACGCGCTTTTGCGAGTTCGCAATCCGCATAATCATTTGGTTTTGATTCCAACCGAGGCGGGAGAAATTATTGAACTTGAAAACGATTCGGCAAATCCGCTCGAATTTAATGTTTATGCTGCTTTTTTCCCGGACGGCAAGCAAATTATGTTCACCGCAACCGATACGCACGGCAAACAGGGAATTTATGTGCAGAAAATTGGCGGCGGAAAACCTGTCCTGTTTGCGCCCGCCGGAAGAGGTGTTGAAATGTTGTCCGCTCACGTCATTTCGCTCGATGGAAAATATGTGGTTTTAACCGATTCGGAAAAAAGACTTGCACTTTATCAAACGAGCAACGGCGCACATCTGCCGCTGAAAAGTATGGAGCAAGGTTTTTTTCTCTGCCGCTGGTCGGGTGATGGGAAAAACCTTTTTATCTGGCGGCGCGGAGAAATTCCGGCAACGGTTTATAAATACGATTTGGCGAGCGGCGAAAAGGAAAAATGGCTGGAAATATCGGCGAAAATTTTTAACAACGTAACTCAATTCGGTTCAATAAAAACCACGCTCGATGGCAAAACCTACGTTTATTCGTGTTTGTGCGAAACGTCCGAGCTTTTTCTGATGGAAGATTTGGGGTAATTTTGGTTGGAATCTTTAAAACAATAGTTCGGGCAGTTTTTTTATGAATTGCCGTCTGCTTTAGCTGACGGAACTTCAAATGTTAGAATAACAGGCTTTAGCCAAATTTTATAAAAAATGAAAATCCTTATTGCTTCAGCCTGATTTGTGCTAAAGCAATTAAGGAATTGATTTTAATACAGAAGTTTGGCTAAAGCCTTTCACTCATGAATTTACCAAACCGTCAGCTAAAGCAGACGGCAATTCAAACTTTCCTTTTCTCAAATTGTGCGAAATTTTTTGAAAAAAAATAAAAAACTTCCAAATCAGCCCCGATTTGGAAGTTTTTTGGAAGTTTTGGCGGTTATTCTTGATTTGTTCGCAGAGATTATTTAAGCGAATGAAGATTTTTATGATAACGCGCAAATCATTTTTTATACGTTGGCTTTTATTCAGCAAAGACGAAAAACCGCAAGAGGAACATTCCGTCATTGAGATTGAACATATCCAAAGCGGTTCTAGTCAGCGCGTTTCGAGTCTGGAAGAAGCTGGTCAATGGATGCGAGACGTGCAAGCGGAAACGGAAAAAGGTCGAGAGATTGAAGCCGAATAAATATTTACGCGGGATACGAAACGGACGCGGCGCATTTTACCGAAACGGAAGCGGGCGCATTGATGATTTGCCTGACTTCTTTGGCGGCGGTTTTAGATGATGAATCTTGAGAAAATTAGAGGAGATTAACGAAAGTTAAATATAAAATTATGAGTAAAACAGTTGCAGTATTAGCCGGAGTTGGCACAATGACGGCGGTTGGTTTGGGAGGCGGACTTTTAGCATATAACCAGCTTAGTAAATCGAATAACAGCAACACAAACAGCAATGTCGTTGCGACTAACTCGAATACTAAAGCAACTAACTCAATCAAGAGTGCATTGCTCGGAACGTGGGTTCAGACGTGGAAGACGGATGACCCGGATAATCCGAAAAATAAGGTTGAATTTACCGCAGACGAAGTGATCACTTCTGAAGAAGTAATCACTTATACAGACGAGGAAGAGCCTCAAAAGAAAAAAACACAAAAACTAAAAAGGGAAAATACAAGATTTTTTGCGGACAATTCATAGAAGCTAAGGCTGATGAATCAGACGCTGTTGATATAACTAAATTTATGCTTGAAGGCGATGAGCTGACGGTTTTCGGGAGTATCAAAGAAGAAGATAGAAAATATAAACGGGAGTCAAACAATACCGCCGCCAATACTTCTACCGATACGGCTGACTCGAAGACCGAAGAAGTTACGCTGAACAAGAAAGATTTGGTTGGAACGTGGAATGACACGGAAAAGCCGGAAAATAAACATGTCTTCACCGAAGACCAAATGACCATTTATTACGGCGACATGCAACTGTATGAGGGAAAATACAAACTTCCGTGCGGGCAAATCCTTGAATTTACAGACGAGCGCGGTATCCATTTCTCCAAAGCAATGATTGAAGGCAGCGAGATGACGCTTGACCACCATAATGGTCAAAAATATAAGCTGAGGCGTGAGGGCGGTAATGCCGCAAACGAGACGGCGGACGAAAATCTGACGGAAGAGGTTAAGGTCTTTAAGCACAAACTGACCGCAACTTGGAAGAATAGTAGCGAAAAACTTATTTTTACCAGCGATGGCAAATTTCTACTTTATGATAATTACGGCAATTTGAAATATCATTATTATTACCGATTTATAGACGACCAAACTGTTGAATGGAACTCTGACAAATTTAAAAAAGTTACTGCAAAAATGACTTTCAAAGATGACAATAAAACATTGGTTTGGGAGGCATCTTGGGGAACATTTAATTTAAAGCTGGAATCCGAAAATGCCGATGTAAATCTCGGCGATTCGTTGGCAAATAACGTGATTGGCAACTGGGTTGGCATCACCGGAACTAACTCGGCTGATGAAAGAATAAGCGTTTATACTTTATATTGGGAGACCCAACAAAATGGTGGATATTGGAATGAAGGGTATTTAAGCGTTGGCAGTGTCGGAACTGTAAGAGTTGGCGGTGTAACTTATAAGGTAACGGTGGCGGACGATGTGATGACGACCGAATTAGACGGCGTGGTCAAAGAATACAATCGCCTGAAAACGGTGGTTGATGAGTAAAGAAAGACAACGAGACGGCAGATGTTATCTGAAAATGAGTATCGAATGCTCCGAAAATAACATCTGCCGATGCGGAATCAAACAAAAGAGGAAAATATGAAAATGCAAAAAATTAGTATCAAACAATGGATAATTACAGGAATAGTCGGTTTAGCCGTATTTTCGGCAATCGGCTGTTCGCAGAGCGGGAATACCGCAAACGGCAATAGCAATGCCAACGGCAATTCAGCCAACAATAAACCGGCTGTCAATAATAGTGTTGCCAACAGTAACGCTAATAAACCCGAATCAAAGCCGACGAATACCAATTCGGCTTCGAATTCCGGGTCAGCCAATTCGCAGACAAACAAACCGACCGATTCGGCGAACAAGGAAAAAGGCGATTGCACGGTCAAAGCCGACGACACCGAATTCTTTATCGAAGAAACGGAAAAAACCGTCAAACTGAAAAAAGGAACTTCGATCCAATACGTTCAGTTTGGCAATCAGGGATTAGCCATCGTCAAAGCCCAAGTTGACGGCAAATGGGTGCGAGGCGAAATCAAAGATGATTTAATTGATTGCCCCGAAGAAAAATAAAAGGAAAGAAAATAATAAGGAAGGAATATAAATATGAAAAATAAATTAACAACAACAGCAACTTTAATGTTAGCGATGCTTTTTGGCACAATCGTTATGCCGCAGACGGTATCAGCTAATACGTTTATGGAATTTACACCGACGACTCAAGATTATTGCGTCGTCCGCGAAAGAAATAATAATGCGCCGCTCAACGTTCGCAAGACTCCAAACGGCAGAATTATCGGTAAGTTACAAGTTGGAGAAGAGATTGAAGCCTGGGATGTAGTTGCAGACCGAAACGGTTATAATTGGACTAAAATCACCTGGGGCAACGGTTATGCTTGGGTTGCGACTGAGTTTATCAGTTGCGGATAAAAAATAATCGGACAATCGGTGTCGAAAAAAAGGCGGACTGTTAAGCAGTTCGCCTTTTTCAGCGAAAATTTCTGAAAGCCGTATTTAAACTTCATTGATGCGACAGGATTATGGACAACGGCTCAAATATTTTTCAAAATAAAAGCCGTCGAGCTTTGTAATAAATTGAATTTCAGGCTTATGATAAGTTCATAAGTTGAGGAAAAAAAAGCAAATGATTGATAGCAATCAATGGTTACAGCAAGTTTCGCAAAGATTGGCGGCAAACGGTTTCAATCAGATGCCGCCGCAAATTTATCAGCCGCAAAATTTTAAGTTTGCGGCGCATCGCTCGCGGTTCGAGATTACGAAATTCGGGATTGCCGAGAATTTTTTTATATTTGCCGAGATTCCGAATCTGACGGTCGGTGCGTTGCAAGGTTTTTCAAGCACGGCGTTTCAGTTTGCGAAGGCGAATAAGAGTTCGTCTTTGCCTGACGGATTTTTTACGGCGACTTTCTGTTTTGCGGTGGCGATTACCGCGAATGTTCCGCGCGATTTTGCCGAATATATTTTTGCGACTGCGCCGATAAAACATTGGTCAGCTTTTGAAATGTCGGTCGTGTTTGATGTAACAAACGGCGGACTTTATTACTTTACCGGAACGCCGCTCTGGGGCGCGGCTTATTACAACGGTTTTCGCAGGGAAATTCAGGCGAATCTGGCAGGTTAGAGAAAATTTTAATGCAGAGGCGCAAAGACGCGAAGTTTTATTATCTTTGCGTCTTTGCGTCTTTGGCACGACATTTGTTAAACGCGAAAATCGGGCAAAAATTAAAGCTCAAAACTTAAATAATTGCAACTTGCGAAGATGACATTCCATTTGTTAAATTTAAATTACCGAAAATTTTTATAAAAACAGCTTATAAATAAAGGACACACAACATAATGACTACAGGAACAGAATCATCAACCGCCGCCGCCGCCGGACTAAGAGGCGTTGTCGCCGCGCAAAGCGCAATCGGCGATGTCAACGGCGAAGAGGGGATTTTAATTTATCAAGGCTATGATATTCACGATTTAGCCGAACATTCGACGTTTGAAGAGGTCGTTTTTCTGCTTTGGAACGGGCGTTTGCCGAAACGTGGGGAACTCGAAGAACTGCAAACCCGTCTTCGCCGAAACTACGAACCTCCGGCGGAAGTTATTGCGCTGATGAAACAGTTGCCGAAAGAGGCGGACACGATGGATGTTTTGCGGACGGCAGTTTCATTGCTTGATATTTACGATGCGGACGGACACGGCACGGGACGCGACGAAGCGGTTCGCGCCGCCATCAAATTAACCGCCCGAATCGGACCGCTCGTTTCCGCCTGGGAACGCATCCGCACGGGGAAAGACGTTATCGCGTCCGACGAATCGCTTTCGGTTGCCGAAAACTTTCTCTACACGCTTCGCGGCGAAAAGGCGGAAGCGGACGAAGCGCGAATGATGGACATTGCGCTGATTTTGCACGCTGACCACGAGCTTAATGCTTCGACTTTTACGACTCGCGTGGTCGCCGGAACGCTTGCCGATATTTACGGCGCAGTTACCGCCGGAATTGCCGCACTTGCCGGACCGCTTCACGGCGGCGCGAACACGGCGGTAATGAAAATGCTCGTCGAAATCGGTTCGGAAGACGCGGTTGATGCTTGGGTTGACAACGCTTTGGCGGAAAAACGCAAGATTATGGGCATCGGACACGCCGTTTATAAAACCGAAGACCCAAGAGCAACGTGGCTTCGCCGATTTTCGCGGGAATTGGGCGAGAAAAAAGGCGAAATGAAATGGTTTAATATGTCGCAGAAAATCGAAAAAGCGATGTTCGACAAAAAAGGAATGTATCCGAACGTAGATTTTTACTCGGCTTCCGCCTATTATATGATGGACATTCCGCTCGACCAATACACGCCGATCTTTGCGATCAGCCGAATTTCCGGCTGGACGGGACACATTTTAGAACAATACGGCAACAATAAATTAATCCGTCCGCGTGCCGAATACATCGGCGAACGCGATTTGAAATATACGCCGATTGACGAACGCTAAAGCGCGTTCAAGTAAAAAGGTAAAAGTAAAAAGGCAAAAGTTAGGAAGTAATTTTTTTAACTTTTGCCTTTTTACTTTTTACTTAAACTCTTTTTTATTTGCTTCAAAACAAAATACGTTAGATAATTCTCGAAAATGGAAGGCAAACGCTTAATCGAAAAAATCAAACTGCGAAACATTCTCTCCTTCGGCGACAAAGGCGAAGAAATCGAACTCCAACCGCTCAACGTAATTATCGGGCAAAACGCTTCGGGGAAATCGAATTTGGTTGATGTGATAAAACTCTTGCGCTCGCTTCCGCAAGATAAAGGTTTGGCTGATTTTATCAGCAAGAATGGTGGAATCGGCGAGTGGTTTTGGAAGGGAAAGAAAGAAAGCGAAAATGCGATAATTGGCATTGCCTTTAATGAAATTTCGACTAATTATGAAATTGAACTTAGAAATCATCCACTGTTTGGCTTATTTATCCTTGATGAAAAAATAAAAATATCTAATGAAACTACTTCTTTAGTTTCTTTTAATAGAAAACAAATAATCTCTAGCGAAGCCCCAAACGAAGAATTTAGTTTTGATGATTCAGTTCTTGGGAAATTTCTTAGCATCACAATTGATGAAGAAAAATATAGTTTCTATTTTATTAGTTTTATTCTAAGAAGGATGAAGATATACAGCGATTTGGAAACAAATCGTAAATCTGAAATAAGAAAGCCTCAAATTCTCGATGCTAAAAAGAGTTTTTTAGCAGAAGATGGAAGTAACTTAAGTTTAGTGCTGAATGAGCTAGAACGTAAAGGAAACATAAAAGATATAATCATTGAAAATTTAAGAAAATTTTATTCACAGATTAAAGATTATTCATTTGAGTTCACAAGCGAATATATTCAATTTTATTTAAGGGAAAATTTAGAAAAACCGATTTCGGCGATGCGGCTTTCTGACGGGACTTTGCGTTATTTGTGTTTGTTGGCGATACTTTGTCATCCTGAGCCGCCGCCGTTGATTTGTATTGAAGAGCCGGAAACGGGTTTGCATCCTGATATTTTGCCGACGATTGCCGAGTTGATGAAAGATGCGGCAACGCGAACTCAGCTAATTGTTACGACGCATTCGGACATTTTGGTTTCGGCGTTTTCCGATATGCCCGAAGCGGTTTTGGTTTGCGAAAAAGACGAAGACGGAACACATTTTAAGCGTTTGGAAGCGGAGAATTTGAAAACGTGGTTGGAAGAATACACGCTCGGTGAAGTTTGGCTCAGAGGCGGAATCGGCGGAACGCGATGGTGAAGGAAATTCAAATTTACATCGAAGGCGGCGCAAAAGGTCAAGACAGAGCTTCATCGGTTGAATTGCGAAAAGGTTTTTCGACGTTTTTTGGCGAACTCGTCGAAAAAGCGCGTGAAAAAAATATCCGTTTCAAATTGATTATTTGCGGTTCGACAGAGATAACTTGCAAGATTTTTTCACAAGCTAATGAAAAATCTTCAAATGAATTTCTCGTTTTGTTGGTTGATTCGGATTTGCCTGTGAGCGAAGATGAAACACCGAAATCATTTCTGCAAAATCAAGAAAAACTCAAAAAGTGCGATTTGCGAAAAGTGAATGAAAATCAATGTCATTTGATGGTTCAAGTTATGGAAAGCTGGTTTTTGGCAGACATTGACGCATTAAAAAAACATTTCGGACAAGATTTTAAGGAAAACAAACTCAGAAAAAACAAAAAAGTCGAAGAAATTGCGAAAGATGATGTCTTAAATTCTTTGAAAGAATCTACAAAAGATAGGAAAAAAGGCAGTTATCACAAAATTCAAGACGGCGCGAAACTGCTTGAAATCATCAATTCAAACAGAGTGCGCGAAGTTGCGCCGAATTGTGAAAGATTGTTTCGTGCGATTCTGGAAAAAATCTGATGAATCGAAACAAATCTTATCGAAATGCCGTAAAATGGATTACCAATTTATCCCGAAATAATATTTGAATGGAGTTTAAAAAATGAAAAGCGCAATTTTTGTATTTGCCTTGTGTGTCGGCATAATTATAACTATCGGCAACGTCGTGATTGTTGCCCAAAATGATATGAAACCGCCTGTTGCAAAAAAAGAACCGAAAGTTTTGAAGATTCACGGTTACGAAATTACCGATAATTATTCGTGGCTTCGTGATCGAAACGAGAAGAAAAATCCTGAAATTATCGAATATCTGAACGCCGAAAATAAATATACGGAATCGTTTATGAATCCGCATAAAGGTTTGGCTGAAACGCTTTACAACGAAATGTTGGGGCGCATCAAGCAGACGGATTTGAGCGTTCCGTCTCGCATCGGCGAATGGTGGTATTTTTCCCGAACCGAAGAAGGCAAGCAATATTCGACATATTTGCGAAGCAAAACACGCGACGGCAAAGACGCGCAAGTTTTGCTTGACGTGAACGAGATGGCGAAAGGTTTTGAGTATTTCGGCATCGGCGCGTTCGAGGTTTCCGACGACGGAAATATGCTTGCGTTTTCGACCGATACGACAGGTTATCGCCAATATACTTTGCAGATAAAAGATTTGCGAACGGGCAAAATTCTTTCTGATAAGGTCGAGCGCGTAACTTCGACCGAATGGTCGAATGACGGAAAATTTCTGTTTATCGGACAA
>CALMEH010000007.1 GCA_937863115.1 uncultured Acidobacteriota bacterium | reverse complement strand
CTAACTCTTGCAATAACTTCTTTTACCGAAAAAGGTTTGACGATATAATCGTCTGCGCCGAGTTCTAATCCGGCGATTTTATCGGTTTCGGCGGCTTTTGCGGTGAGCATAATTATCGGCGTTTTTTCCGTCAAAGATTCGCGCCGCAAACGTCGGCAAAGCTCCATTCCGCTCATTCCGGGCAACATCAAATCAAGAACAATCAACGACGGCGGATGTTTTTTGTCGAGTGCAAACCGCAAACCTTTTTCGCCCGATTCGGCAATTACAGGGCGAAAACCTTCACGCTTAAAATTATAATGCAAACTTTCGGCAATGTCCGCGTCGTCTTCGATAATTAATATTTCGTGCATAATTGGTCTTTGGTCTTCGGTCTTCGGTCTTTAGTTGATTTTGCGAAGACCAAAGACCAATTTCATTGATGTTTTATAAAAACCGCTTCCTTCATATAAACCGTTAATTCGCAAACGTCTTTTACATAATCGCCGATGCGTTCGAGATTTTTAGCAACGAACAACAGGCGGGCAAGACGCGTTGATTTTGCCGCGTCTTGCGACATTGTTTCTAATAATTGCGCGACCAAAATATCATAAATTTTGTCAACTTCTTGATCTTTTTCAATCAATTTTCGCGCTTTTTCCGAATCGTTTGTCGTAAAAGCATCGAGTGCGGATTGGAGCATTTCTAAAGCCGTTTCCGCCATTTCGCTGAGTTCGGCGTAATTTTTAAGCTCCGGCTCGTCGTTTAATTCGAGCGCGGCGCGGGCAATGCTCGTCGCGTGATCGGCGATGCGTTCGAGAATCGGCGTAATCTTAAATATCGAAAGCACAAGGCGCAATTCCTTTGCAACGGGACGGCGAAGCGTCAAAACTTCAACACTCAAACGGTCAATTTCCAATTCCAGACGGTCAATCACGCTGTCGCGTTCCAAGACTTGATTGGCAACTTCGCTATCTCGCCCGACGAGCGCGTGCATTGCACGTTGCAATGCGAGTTCGGTTTCACCGCCCATCAAAAGAAGGCGGTCGCGCAAGATGTCGAGTTCACGCTCTAACAATTTTCTCTGCTCCATCAATTAGAAATTTAGAACAAAACATCTCTTTATAAAAGCGCGAATCGTTTGAAATTCTCTTTTGAGCATAAACCGCTGCTTTTAAGGCGATGTGAACAGAATGTTAAATAGATGTTAATTAAAAAGAGTTTCAAACGGATGGAAAGAAGAGTTTCTTGGGGCAGATGAGTAATTTATTGGCGCGGATGGCTTCGGATTCGACAAAAATAAACGGCTAAAGAAGGTGCTTGAAATAAATCGAAAATTAAAAAACTTACGATTTAATGGCTATTTAACAGTTTTTTGTTTGGGATTAGAGGTGGAATATGATAAAAACTAAACTTACCGATAATTCTGCCCCCCAATTTATTTTGGTAATCCGAGAAATAATTTAGTTTTAGGTTTTTATGAGAAAGTTTTATTTTTGTTTGGTCATTTTGGCTCTTTTTTCCGTGTGGTTTGTTTTAAATTCTGAAACAGATGTGCAAGCGGACGAAGCTAGTATCGTTTCGCCGCATATTGTTATCAGTCAATTTCAAGTTACCGGCGATACCGTCGGTAACACGGCAAACGATGAGTTTATCGAACTGCATAATACGAGTGCAAACAGCGTTGATTTAAACGGTTATCGGCTGGTTTATCGTTCTGCCGCAGGCGTGAATGATGTTGCGTTTGTTGATTGGACGACCAGCACGATAATTCCGCCGGGCGGATATTATTTGATTGCGTCAACCGTCTATAACGGCACTGTAACGCCGAATATCACATACAATCCGACAACTTGCACTTGTTCGATGTCGGCAACGGGCGGCGGTTTAGCGATTCGCCAAGGCGCATTAAACACAGGTGTTATTATTGATTCAGTCGGTTACGGTTCGGCAACAAATGCGTTTGTTGAAACAGCGGTTACGACAGCCGCACCAACCACCGGCGATAACAGCAAAGCGCGTTTGACCAACGGATGTCAAGACAC
>CALMEH010000006.1 GCA_937863115.1 uncultured Acidobacteriota bacterium | reverse complement strand
GATTGGCAACACAAATCGGTTCACAACTTCGCGGCGTTTTGTATGTTTTGGACGAACCTTCGATTGGATTACATCCGCGCGATAATCAAAAACTTTTGGGAACTTTGCAGAATTTGCGTGATTTGGGAAATACGGTTTTAGTAGTCGAACACGACGAAGAAACAATCGAAAAAGCCGATTATGTTGTTGATTTAGGACCGCTTGCGGGAACGCACGGCGGAGAAGTTATCGCCGTCGGAACACCGAAAGAAATCAAAAAATCTTCTGCATCAATAACCGGAAAATATCTCAATGGCGAACTTAAAATTGAAGTTCCCGAATGGCGCAGACTTCCGAACGGCGCAAATATAATTGTCAAAGGCGCAAAAGCACACAACTTGAAAAATATTGATGCAGTTTTTCCGCTTGGACTTTTGACAGTTGTTACAGGCGTTTCGGGAAGCGGAAAATCAACGCTGGTGGAGGAAATTCTTTATCCCGCGCTTTATCGCCACGTTTACAAATCGGCAATTGAACCACTCGCTCACGATTCAATTGAAGGATTGGAATTGGTTGATAAAATCATCGAAATTGACCAATCGCCAATCGGCAGAACGCCGCGTTCAAATCCGGCAACTTATACCGGGCTTTTTACGCCGATTCGTGAACTTTACGCGATGCTTCCCGAATCGCGGGAACGCGGTTACAAAGCCGGAAGATTTTCATTTAATGTCAAAGGCGGACGATGTGAAGCCTGCGAAGGCGATGGGATGAAACGCATCGAAATGAACTTTTTGCCTGATGTTTATGTTCTTTGCGATATTTGCCGCGGGGCGCGTTACAACCGCGAAACTTTGGCAGTGAAATACAAAGGGCTTTCGATTGCGAATTTGTTGGACACGACAATTGAGGACGCTCTACCGATTCTCGAAAATATTCCAACTATCAAGCAAAAACTTCAAACTCTGCTTGATGTTGGTTTGGGTTACATTAAAATCGGACAATCTTCGACAACTTTGAGCGGCGGCGAAGCGCAACGTATCAAACTTGCCAAAGAATTATCGAAACGCGCCACAGGGAAAACGATTTATATTTTAGACGAACCGACAACCGGCTTGCATTTTGCCGATGTTCATAAATTATTGGACGTTTTGCAAAAATTAGTTGATACGGGCAATACGGTTATCGTCATCGAACACAATCTCGATGTTATCAAAACTGCTGATTTTATCATAGATTTAGGACCCGAAGGCGGCGCGGAAGGCGGAAAAATTGTTGCACAAGGCACGCCCGAAGAAATTTCGCGTGTAAAAAAATCCTATACCGGACAAGCCTTGAAAACTGTTCTATAAATTTACAGAGAATTTTGTTTTTCGTTCAGAATTCACGAATTATCGTGGTTTCCGCCGGTGAAGCACAGCAGAAAGCAAATTAAATCGTGAATTCTGAACTATAAAATAATTTTCTAAAGCCTAATGCTAAGTAACGTAAATTTTGATAATAAAACTTTAAAAACTTTCGTTACTTAGAACTAGGCTACGGGTTTCTTCAAAATTCCGGCTAACATTCGCATACGATTTGCATTGACTGAATTTGTTGTCGTTCCGGCAGTTTTGTTCAATGAAGTCGCAAAACCTTTGAGTTTCTTGACATCTTTTTTATTCATATTCGAACTTTCCGCCTTAGCTATCGCATCCCGAAGGCTTGTAATTTGTTCTGCGGAAAGCGAGTTTGAACGCTCAAGCTGGTCAAGGTAAGCCTTAGCAACAATCAACTTATTTGAATAAACGATTTTCTGTTGATTTTGGACATTGAATTCGCCAACCTGGACGGATTTTGCCGCGTCAATTTCGTTTTGCGTCAGATATTTTGAAGGCGAAAGTTCAAAAACATCCAATCCGCGAGCGATTTCCGAACTGTAAATATTCCCGTTAAACCAATAAGCCGACCAACTGCCGCCCATCATCAACATTTTCGGATCAACTGCGCCGCGGTCGAAATAGGCAATTTCCATAGGATTTTTCGCGTCGGTAAAATCCATAATCGAAATGCCGCCTTGATACCAAGCCTGAACTTTAATGTCTCTGCCCGGCACGGGAACCAGTGAGCCGTTATGCGCCACACAATTTTCTGTTTCACCTTGTGCGGCGGGCAATTTGTAATAACTTGCAAAATTCAATTTATTGTTTTCAAGATTGAAAATTGCGTTTGCGCCCCAAACATTCGGGTCATTTTCGCGGCAACGCGCACCGAGTCCACCGCCCCATTCATCAGTAAA
>CALMEH010000005.1 GCA_937863115.1 uncultured Acidobacteriota bacterium | reverse complement strand
CGTTTGAGGCGTGATGCGTCAACATTTGCGCGATTGTCCAATATAAATCTTTCATATTCGAGCGCGAAAGCATAAACGGTGCGGTATTTTCTTCGCGCATTTTTTCGGTTTGCAGATAAACTTCGAGTTTGATGTCGAAACCGCCGGATTTTTTATTTTGTTCGCCGTTCAAATAATCGAGCGGTTGCGGATCGCCTTCTTCGCGTTCAAAAGCATTCGTTCTAAACAGCGCGAGTGCTTCCATTGTTACAACAAAAGGCGAAACGGTCGTCGCAAAATTCTTTGCCAAAAACGGTCCGAGCGGTTGATATTCCCACGCTTGAATATCCCGCGCCGACCAATCATTTACCAAACATAAACCGAAAATATGTTCTTCGGCATTCTCGATCGGAATTGATTCACCCAAAGTGTTGCCTTTACCGACAAAAAAACCGACTTCCATTTCGTAATCGAGATTTTTCGCGGGAATAAAAACCGGCGGCGCGTCTGCGTCTGCACGATTCTGACCTTTCGGGCGTTTCACATCAGTTCCCGAAACAACAATCGAAGAAGCGCGTCCGTGATAACCAATCGGAATATATTTGTAATTCGGCAGAAGCGGATTATCTGGGCGAAACATCGCGCCGACATTCGTCGCGTGAAAGATCGAGCAGTAAAAATCGGTGTAATCGCCGATTCTTGTGGGTAAGCCGAAAGTTACATCGGTAATTGAATAAAGATATTTGCTGAAAGTATGTTTAGTTTCTTCATCGGCATCTTCTCGAAAAATTTCAATAAGCCTTTCTCTTAATTTTGCTTGTAATTCCATTTGGGAAAATAAAAGATGTCTGACCGCAAACTTTCTTTCCATAGGTGTTTTGGGCAATATAAGAGAGTTCAGCAAAGACGGTGAATCGTCGTCAAATAGTCCGTCTTTAATGCAATTTTCAAGGTCAAGGACTTTATCGCCTATAGCAACTCCAAATCTTCCGCCAATATCATCTATTGCTTGGACATTATCTTCAATAGCAATCTGAAATTTTTCTAGCATATCTTCGCTTACTTGATCTTCGGCATCAGATATTCCAAGACTTTTCATTAGTTCTTCGCCATCTTTTCCATAAGCAATTTGATTGATTTTATCAATAATTTGTTCCATTGATTTTGTTCGGAAAGAACAAAAAGGTAAATTTTGAATCGGAAAATCCGTGTCGGGCGCGTTGGCTGATTCGATCCAGCTTTTTAAGTTGATGTCGTGTGTTTCGTTGATTTCGTAAGTCATAAAAATATTTTCGCAAACGTCGCTGAAAGCGACATATTTAATAGCGTCGGGTGCAACCCGACGACCGATGTAAACCCGATGCCGTCCCTAAAAGGGACGAATTAAAATCGGCGTGTGTAAAGTTTAACAAATAAATTCGTCCCTTTCAGGGACGGCATGATTTGGCGGATTCAACGTCGGGATTCTCCCAACGCTATTAAATCCGTCGCTTTCAGCGACTTATTAAAATCAAAGCAAACCAATCTGTTGCAAATCGGCAATCGGTTCGTCAAACGAACAACTTCCGAAAGATATTATGTTTTCGCGGCGCAGACGGACGAGTTGGGCAATGCTCAAGAAATAATCGTTGCGCCACGTTACGCCACCTTGGTCAAAAACAAAACCTTCTTCAAATTCGTCTTCGAGAATTTCTTCCAAAATCAGCGATTCACAACCTTCGCGGGCAAACGCAACGGTCAAAAACATATTCAAAAAACCGTGCATTGTTCCCTGTGGCGCGTTTGCGGCGTAAGTTAGCGGCTTAAAACATCGGAGCGGATGATGCAGTCCGGCAGTCGCTTTGAATGGCACATTTGCCGCCAAACAAGTGCGGACGAAACGAATAATTTCGTTCGGGCGCGGAAAAGCGTCCGCCGTTACGCCGCCCGTGCGAATTTTGGCGCGTTGTCCTAAGAATGCAAGCGTGGCAACCAAATCGCCGAGTCGTTCGTTGTTCGGAATTTCAAAATATGCCTTCAAATAATCGGGCAAAGCCTCTGCGGTATTCTCGATTTTCGATTCGGTCGTCGCGCGAACTTCGAGCGTGTCGCAAAACACAAACGGCGAATGGTGCGCGTTAAAATCGTCGGTTTTGCGAATCGTGTCATAGATGTCTTCGCCCGCCAAAACGCTCAAACGCCAGCCGTTTTTATCACGCGAAATAAAATCGCCCGCCGCTTCCCAAAACTCGTCGAGCCTTGAAACCGGAACTACGAAACGCCCAAGCATCCAATTATAGTTACTATTTTTGTATGTCGCATAATTCAGCACGGCTTCCGCCATCGAAACTTCCGATGGCGGAAAAAGTCCGGCGTAGTCAATGATTTCTGTTAATAAAACGCGAATTGATTCTTTCGGGGCAGAGTCTGTCATAAAATTTTCGTGTGAACTCTGCTATATCTTAAAATTCTTTTTGAGTTTTTGCCAAACCTCGAAATATTCGTGCTGAAGTTCGGAGGTTTCCATCGCAAATTTTGTCGGGCGAATGATGTAGCGCGATTCAAACATAAATGCCATTGTTCCCGAAAGTTTTTGCGGTTTCAAATCGGCATTCGACGCTTTTTCAAACGCATCTAAATCAGGTCCGTGCGCCGACATACAATTATGAAGCGAACCGCCGCCCGCAACGAAACCTTCTTCCTTCGCATCATATTGCCCGTAGCACAAACCCATATATTCCGACATAAAATTGCGGTGATACCACGGCGGACGAAACGTATTTTCGGCAACTAGCCAACGGTCGGGGAAGATCACGAAATCGCAATTTGCCACGCCCGTTTCGCCGCTTGGGCTTGTGAGAACCGTGAAAATACTTGGGTCCGGATGGTCAAAACTTATTGAGCCGATTGTATTAAATCTTCGCAAATCATATTTATAAGGTGCGTAGTTTCCGTGCCACGCAACAACATCGAGCGGCGAACTTTCAATCTCTGCGCTCCACAGATTTCCGCCGAATTTCGCAACCAATTCCATCGCACCTTCGCGGTCTTCAAACCACGCAACCGGCGTTTCAAAATCGCGCGGATTTGCCAATCCGTTCGCGCCAATCGGACCTAAATCCGGCAGACGAAACTGTGCGCCGTAATTTTCGCAAATGTAGCCACGCGCCTCAGCATCGCCAAGATGAACGCTGATTTTCAGTCCGCGCGGAATAACGGCAATCTCGCCCGCGCCGACTTGCAGTGCGCCGAGTTCGGTTAAAATTCCGATGCGCCCAAGTTCCGGCACAATCAACATTTCACCGTCCGCATTATAAAAAAACCTGTCGGTCATTCCTACATTAGCGCGGTAAATGTGAATCGCAATTCCCGTCTGCGCGAAAAGGTCGCCGTTGCCCGCAATCGTTGTCAAACCGTCAATAAAATCGGTTTTTTCCTGCGGCATCGGAAGCGGATTCCAACGAAGCTGATTCGGCGTAGTTTCGAGTTCGCTAAAGTTTGAAACAAGCAGTTTGTTATCAATCCGCGCAAACGGTTTATGCAAAACCGACGGACGAATGCGATACGTCCAAGTTCGTTTATTAGAATTGCGCGGCACGGTAAAAGCCGTCCCCGAAAACTGTTCGGCATAAAGTCCGAGCGGCGCAATCTGCGGCGAATTTTGTCCAATCGGCAACGCGCCTTCAACCGCTTCGGTCGCAAATTCATTGCCGAATCCGCTGTTATATTTTAATGTTTTTTCGCTTGCTGTCGGTGTCATTAGTTTTGTGTTTTCTTTTCGATTTGTTCGAGATAAACGGTAATCTTTTCGGCAATAGCAAATGCAGAATTTGTTAGTTTTTCGATGTTTTCCACTTCCTCGAAATAATCGGCTTCAACTCGTTTATCTCTCAATTCCAAGCCCGAAAAGGCAATCGCCCGATGAGTCATTCCGCGACGCTTAAATTCTTGCCAAATTTGCTGATGCGATTGTTCACTTTGCCGATAAACAAAACCTTCGTCTTCCAAAAGATTTCGCGCTCGCCAATAAAGTGCGTAATAAAGCCGACTAATCGCTGTTCTTTTTGCGGCTTCCGTTTCTATTTGCCACAATTCTTCGGCTAATTTACGAAAATCGTTCCAATCGAAAATCATTTTGTGAACCTCAAATTTATAAAAATTTTCGAGTTTGAACGCTCCTCATTTTCAAACCACCAATTCTCTTTGAAATTATCAAAAGATTTATGCGCCACTTCAACTTCAGATTTCGTCGGAACGCGAACAAAAAGCCGATGCCAAGTCGAATCTTCCGGGTCAAGAAAAAATTCTAAAGTCAAATTTTGCTTCTTGCCGAAAACCTTGCGAATCTGTGCCGGAATTTCTTCGAGCAAATCAATCAAAGATTTATTCTCGCTTAAAAATTCCGCCACTTCCGACGGATTGCGGATTTCATACTCACGCGCCAAAACATTGATTTGCTCAAGCGTCTTCCGATGAATCTCACGGTCAATCAATTCCGCCGTTTCATTGATCGGCGTAACTTGCGCGTCTGTTTTTTCGAGCGTTTCGGTTTGCATATTTTATTTTGCCCAAATTCCTAATTTTCCGCTTCTTGCTTTATCTTCAGTTCTAAAATAGACACAATCATTAAAATAAGAAATTTGATAAACCTTTGAATCTTTGTATTTTACCAATCCCAATTCCAACATTAAGCGGTTAATGTCTTTCCCGTTAATCTCAATAATTCCATTTACATTTTTAGAATTTGACTGACTTGAGCTATAAGTTAACTCTGCATCCTTATTTAAAGCACTTTCTTCTAAAAATGTTTTCGCCTTTTTTTCGTTTGCATCAGAATCAACTGCTATGAGTTTAACCTTCCGTTTTTGACCTTTTTCGCCTTTAAAGATTATTGTATTGCCATCTAATATTTGAATAATTTTTCCTTTTTCAAACAAATCAATATGTCCGCCGTCGCCATCATATTTACATCCATAATTACCGTCATTTTGCTTTTCCCAAACATACTTATCTACTCGCTCATTTTGGGCAAAAACGATAGGACAACAAACGAGCAAAATTAAAGCTATCGAAAAAGATATTTTATTCATATTTTTATAAATTTCCTCGTCTTCGCTGTTCTTCTTCAATCGAAACGAACAACGCTTTGAAATTGCCTTTGCCGAAGCCTTTGCAGCCTTTTCTTTGCAAAATTTCGTAGAAAACGGTCGGGCGGTCTTCGACGGGTTTGGTGAAAATTTGTAACAGATAACCTTCGTCGTCGCGGTCAACGAGGATTCCGAGCCGTTTCAAATCTTCGATGTCTTCGTCAATTGCGCCGACTCTTTCGGGAATTTCGTCGTAATATGTGTCGGGAACGCGAAGAAATTCAACGCCGTTTGCTTGTAATTTTGCGACTGTTTCGCGCACGTCTTTGCACAGAAGCGCGACGTGCTGTGCGCCTGCCGAGCGGTAAAAATCTATGTATTCCTGAATCTGCGATTTGCCGCCTTTGCCTTCCGCCGGTTCGTTTATCGGGAATTTGATGTTGTGTCCGCCGTCCGACATCACGATTGACATCAACGCAGAATATTCGGTCGAAATGTCTTTGTCGTCAAACGTGATGTAACGCTCAAAGCCCATCACATCGCGGTAAAAATCGCACCAGAAATTCATTTTTCCGAGTTCGACGTTGCCGACAATATGGTCAACCAAAACGATGCCGACATCTTCGCCTTCAACCTTTTGCTCAACAAATCCGGGCAGAAAAACGCCGTTGTAATTGTGTCCGTTATTATTGTTATACGAAATAAACGAATGAATCGTATCGCCGTAAGTATGAATCGCCGCCTTTCTCACGCTTCCGTTTTCGTCCGTCCAATCGTGCGGTTCGATGTGCGCCTTCGCGCCGCGCTTTATAGCTTCGTTAAAAGCGGCATCCGCATCTTCGACCAAAAACGCAATATCGCGCACGCCGTCGCCGTGCTGTTTGATATGTTCCGCCGCCGGATGTTCGGGCGTGAGCGGCGTGGTCAAAACAAAATTAACGCGATTCTGCCGCAAAACATAACTCGTCGTTTCGCGGTTTCCGGTTTCAAGCCCAGAATAAGCGACGCGCGAAAAACCGAACGCTTTACGATAATAAAACTCCGCTTGCTTCGCATTGCCGACGTAAAACTCGACATGATGTATCTTTTTCAAACCTAATGGATTTTTTTCGTCTGTCATAATTGCCTCAAATTTATTTTGAATCGTAATAATCTATTTTTCTGTAAACCACATTCATTAGTTTCCAATCAGACTTCTCGTCTTTTTCTCTCAATTCAAAATCTGATTTCTTTTTCCAGTTTCCCTGCGCGTCAAATTCGTATTCGTATTTTCTTTTTCCGATAGCAGTATTTTCACTCGAATAATTCACGACCGAAATCGGAATATCGTTTTTATCAAATGAAATAACTCTTCTAACTTCTAATTTACCGTCGGGTTGATAAGCATAAATTTCTGCAATTCGACATTTTTCATCTCTTTTGAAGCCAACGCGCATTCTTTGTTTGCTTCTCGAATCAAAATCGGTGAACTCAAAATATTTTTTCTGCAAATCGTTTGTAAAAACCCATTTTTGTAACAAACTGTCCTTTTCGAGATTGTATTGAGCTATTTCCTTAACATTTCCAAATTCATCGTAAATATATCTGGTTTGTAGATAAGGTTTGTTACTCAAAGCACTAAAAGCATCATCTTTAACAAGCCAATTCTTTTCATTATAAGTTGAAACACTCTTGGGCAGTTCTTTACCGTTAATCAGGTAAATATAATGCTCGATTTTTCTGCCTTGTCGGTCAAATTCAAATCTTTCCTTCAATAAAGGCTTGTCATTTTCATAAAAAAAATCACCTTCAAATTCATAAACTTGCTCTTCAACGCGAACCGATTTGACTGCACCAGAAAGATTTGTTTCATTTCCGCTTGACCATCTATCTATCTGATTCACGCACCGCTTTTCCTGCGCCGCGACAAAAGACGCGAACAAAACCGTCAGACAAATCAAAAGCAAAATTGAATGGTGAATATATCGCATAGATTGTAATTAAAACCTAAAATTTGACTGAAAGTTCCAAGTTGCCTTCCAAACCGATTTCGACAATTTTCTTCAAAGTCGAAAGCCGAACGTCTTTGATATTGTTTTCGATTTTTGAAATATAAGCCTTGTTTGTGCCGCATTTTTCGGCTAACTGTTCCTGCGTCAAGCCTTTTTTCAAACGCGCTTCTTGAAGCAAAACGCCGATTTTGAAATCTTCGTAGCCTTCTTCAAATCTATCTCTTTTAGCAGTTCCGCACTTGCCGTAATTTTCATCAACGAGCGCATCGAGCGTTTTCAAGTTATCTTTTTTCTGCATAATATTCCTCTTTTATTTTCAAGGCTTTTTCGATTTCCGATTTCGGTGTTTTCTGCGTTTTCTTTTGAAAACAGTTGAACAAAACAACTAAGTTTCCTTCGTCAAAAATACAGAAAATTCTAAAAATATCACTGCCTTGTTTGATGCGAATTTCAAAAAGTCCATCTGCGTTTTCTAAACTTTTCAGATATGTTTCGGGAACTTGTTGAATTTCTTCGATAAGTTTAAGCGTCCATAAAATTTTGTCTTTTACTTTTTGACGCTGTAATGCGAAAAAATCGTCAAAATAGTTTTTGTAAAAAGCTACAATTCGATACTTTGGCGGTTCATTCATATTTTCAAAGATAGCGTAAAGTTGTCCGATAGTGCAACTTTTTGATTACTTGCCGAAACTTTCGATATACTTGCGCGTTTGCTCTTTCAATTCTGCGTAACTCGGAATGACATATAAAATCTTCTGCATATCCGAATAGTTGAAATCCTGATTAACAACCTCTTCTAAATCGAATTTTCTGCGCTCGACTTTATCGGAAAATGCGTGTTCCAATTCGCCAAAACTCGATAAAAGTCCCGCGCCGTAAGCTTTAATTTCGCCTTCGTGTTCGACCATTCCAAATTCGACGGTGAACCAATACAAACGTCCTAATTCTTCGAGTTGTTTGTCGGTGGCGATTCGTGCGCCGTGTCCGATGAATTGCGAAAAGTCTGCAAAATTCGGGTTTGTGAACATCGGAATATGCCCGATTGCTTCGTGAACGATGTCGGGTTCGGGTGTGTATGCGGGTTGCGAATGATGCCGAATATATTGCGTCGAAAGCATTACGCGATATGAAAGCCAACTTAAAAATCCGCGTGTTTCAACCAGACCTTCAATCGGTGCAAGACGAAAACCTGTCAATTCGTTTAAACGACGATTCATCTCGGTTAATTGCGGAATTTTTTCGGTTGTAATTCCCAAATCTTTTTTCGCGCGAAGATAAAACGGCGAAGCGTATTTTTGCTGTAATTCTTCCAATTCTTCGGCAACATAACGCCAAACTCTCTGCTCACGCGGCGAATATTCGACATCTGTGATTTCGCCCGTTTCACGAAAATTTTTCGCTAAACTTGCGATATAATCGCGGCGTTTGCGATATTCGGTATCGTTTGCGCCCGGATGGTCGAGATGAAGTTCGTTAATATTTTCAAACTTCATATCACTAAACGCGGGCAAATCTTCTTTCTTAATTTCGTAATTTGAAATCGAAAAATCGGCTTCGGCGGTTGTAACGGCAGTTTCGGTCAGCATAGTTTTTTCTCCAACGATTTTGGGATGAAAGTAGAATTTAAAAAGTTATCCGCTAAGATAATCTATTGTAATGAATTCGATAAGTTATTAGAATACCGAATGTGCGTTTTTTGCTAGGTGAGACTTTAGATTATAAAGATTTTTAGTGGGTTTGCTTAATTATTTAAAGAGAGTATTTATCCGCGAAACACGCGAAATACGCGAAAAAGATTTTTCATAAAATTTTTGCGTATTTCGCGTGTTTCGCGGATAAATATTTCTTATTTCTACCGCCAATTTCCAATCAAAACAAATGGAGACCAAAAATACGGATGAGCAAACGGGCGCGATTTGTCGAATTCAAATTTTGTGCTTGTCGGTTTTGTCGAACGGATTACCGTAGAAGTTGCCGAAGCATCGCCGTAGAGCAAAATTTTCTGTGCGGCTTGCACCGCTTCGGCTTTGGTCATATTCGGATTTTCTTTCCGCAGACGATAAAAATTGTTCATCAATTTGGAAGTGCTTTCGTCGCCGACTGCCCAAAGCGTCGCCAAAACCGATTTGCCGCTTTTGGTTTGAATCAGTTCGGCAAGACTGTCAACTTCGCCGCCGTTCGTATCGTCGCCCGCCGCCGTGTTGCACGCCGAAAGCGTTACCAATTCGACATCGCCAAACGAAATTTGCGGCGAATTGCTCATTTCTTCGAGCGTCAAAATTTGCGAATTCCCTAAAAGCAAAAACGAATCCGACCAATTTGTTGAAAGCCGAAAATGGCTCGCCAAATGAATAACCGTAAATTCTTTTTTGCCGTCTGAAGTTTCTTTGGCGAGCGAATCAGTCAGATTTTTGAGCGTAAAATCTTGATTCAAAAACCGTTTGCCGGACAAAATTCCTTTTTCGCTGTCGGTTTCACGAATAATTCCCTTCAATTCATCTTCAACTGCCGGAAGCGCGGGCGTGGTAATTTTATCGTTGGGAAAATCAGGATAAAAAATATTTTGCTCCGTCGAAACGCCCATTCCGAGCGCTTTCCATTCGGCGTTTGAATCGTAAATATTATCACGAGTTTTCGGCGTTAAAATTGCATTTTGATATTTTTCGACGAGATAACTTTCGCCATCGGGCGACAGCGTGGCGAGCGGAATATAGCGCAAAGTTCCGTCCAAAGACCAGATCAAAGTTTTGGCTTGCGCGTCCGTCAAAACCTTTTCGATCGGTTTGATTAAAATGTCGTAAAGTTCTTTTCCCAAAGGTCGCGGATCAATTTTGCGATCTTGCAAAGCGGCGCGAAAAGCGAAGATTTTTTTGTTTAAATCCGCAAGTTTGATGTCAGTTTTGCCGTCGATCTGAACTGTCGGAGTCGTTACGATAACGCGGTAACGGTCGTTAGTGATAATTGTCGAAAGCGCAATCGTGCCGTTTCCCCATTTTCTGAGTTTGTCTTGCAAATTGCGGTCAATCTCAATCTTTCTGACGTTTGCGTTGCCGATTTCTTTGACCAAATCTTTTTCCAAAAACAACTTAAAAACCGCATTTGCGTCCGACAAATCGGCGGAAAGTTTTTCGTATTCTTTGGTTTCTTCAGCCGAAAGCATTTCGCCTTGCCGCGATAAAAAACGCTTTCGGTCATCGAGTTTTTGAAATGTTTGTCCGATGCTTGCCACGTTTTCGGCTAATTTTTTATATCTTTCGAGCAGAAGTTTTTCTTTTTCGGTCAGCACGACTCTTTGCGAAAGCGTTTTTATTTCGTCCGCGTCGCGCCGCACAAATGCGGAAAATTCTTCTTCTTTGAGCATCCGCAAAACTACTTCGGCTTGGGCAAAACGTCCGAGCTCGATAAGCAAATCGGCGAGAAAACGATATTCGTCTTCGATAGTTTTCAGATAAGTTTTCTGAATTGATTTGTCTAAATCTTTGATTGCCGAGCGCAATTCTTGATAACGATTGACGCTTTGTTTTCCGTAAAAAATTGCGGTTTCGGAATTGTTCGATTTCTTAAATCCGCGCATCAAATTGCTCAAAATTATTGCTTCGAGTCCTTTATTTTGCGTTTCTTGCGCCAAAATCAACGCTCGATTGAAATAGCTTAAAGATTCAATTGTTTCGTCCAACTGCAAATGTGCAAAACCGATGTTGTTGAGCGTTGTCGCCGCGCCCGATTTGTTGCCGTTTTGCTGATGAAGCGTCAGAGATTGCCGATTAAATTCGAGTGCTTTTCGCGGTTCTTTAAGGTCGAGATAAGCCGTGCCGATATTATTTAAGATCGTTGCCGTTTCATTTTCAAAACCGCTTGCCGTAAAAATCTCGATTGCTTTTCGGAAATATTCGACAGCTTTTTGCGGCTCAGAATCGGCAAACGTCAAACCGAGATTATTCAAAGTTCGTGCTTCGCCCAATTTATCGCCGACGCTTCGACGCAGAACAAGCGATTGGCTGAGATATTCAAACGCTTTTTCCTTCTCGCCCAAATCGTCATAAACGCGCCCGATGTTGTTGAGCGTTATCGCCTGTTCCGCTCGTTCGCTCAAACCTTTGCGAATCGTCAAAGATTTTTGTAAAAATTCGAGTGCTTTTTGCCTTTCTCCCAAATCCAAATAAATTACACCGATAGCGTTCAAAGTCCTCGCTTCGCCGCTTTTATCATTGACTATTTTCCGCAAAGGCAACGCGAGCAAATGAGATTCGAGAGCTTTTTCGCTGTCGCCGAGTTCATCATAAAGCGAGCCGAGATTATTCAACGCCCGCGCCTCTAAACCTTTTTCTCCGGCGGCGCGAAAAATCTCCAAGGCTTGCAGATAAAGTTCTAACGCTTCATCATTTTCGCCCAAAAGATTTTTCATCAAACCCGCGCCGAGTAAAGCACTGCCGAAATTAGCATTATCGCCAAGCTCTTCATAAATTCGCGCCGCTTTTTCAAATTTTTCAAGTGCCGCTTTGTATGATTTAAAAGTGTTTTCCTGCCGCAGTTTTATCGCTTCGTCAAACGCCGCTTTTGCTTCGATTTGCTTTTGCTGCAAATTCGGCTGACCGAACACCGTTAAAGAAATCAGCAAAATAATCAGACAACCATTCAGTTTTGTAAAAATGCGTTTCATACTCAAAAAGACGCTTTCAGAACGAACAGCGCGTTAAAAATTGCACACTAAATAATTTGATAAAACCGAAAGCCGATTATCAATTATCCTTTGTCAAATTTCAATTATATTTTGAGGTTTAATTTTTTCCTCCAAAATAATTGAAATTTGACAAAGGATAATTGATAATTTCTCCAATGTCTTTAGATTTAGAACTCGACTCAATAAGTTGGAAAATTTTGACCGAACTGCAAAAAGATGCACGTCTGACATATGCCGAACTCGGCAGGCGCGTCGGGTTGACGACTCCGGCAGTTATCGAGCGCGTTCGCAAACTCGAAGATGCGAAAATTATTACAGGCTATCGAATCGAAATTGATACCGCAAAAGTCGGTCTGCCAATTCTCGCATTTGTGCGAATGAGCATCACCGGAATTGATTATTCGCACATCATTGAAGTTGCCGAACAATCAAGCGAAATTCTTGAATGTCATCGCGGCACAGGCGGCGATTCGTTTATTATGAAAGTCGCCGTCGCTGATGTCGGGCATTTGCAAACTTTGATCGATAAATTAAAACCCTACGGTATAACAACAACTTCAATCGTGCTTTCTTCACCGGTTAAGCGTAGAATAATTGAGCCGAAAAAATAATTTAAGCAAAATATTTCTCCCAAGGTCGTCTGTCAAAGTTTGAGTGTAATAAAATTAAAGTAGGAGAATAAATAAAATGAGTGAACCTTCGTGGCTTGCGAAAAGAATGGTAAAAAGTATTTTAAATGATTCGGATACACAGAAAATTAAATCATTTTCTTTTAGCGGAATCGGTTTCGATCCGAAAACCTTTCCGCTTTTAGCGGGATTTGTTGACCGAGATCAAATTAAGGTCGAATATAATTCCAGTTTGGACGGCTCGGCGGAATATGATTATAAAACGAATACGATTTTTGTAGGTTTCAGATTTGCGGGAACTTATAGCAATACGGCTTTGGTCGTTCACGAATGCGTCCACGCGGTTTATGATGTCGCCAAGACGAAAATGTCTGTCGCCATTTCGGAAGCTATTGCCTATATCGTTCAATGTCAATACGTCTATGCCAACGCCGGACCGGGCAAACGACTGTCGTCCAAAAATGCTAAAAAAGACGCAGTCTTTCAGCAGGCTTGGATGATTGCGGCAAGTATTCAGGAAGGCAAACCGCTCTCTCAGAACGATAAAAATAATCTGATTGCGGCGGTTTCGGAACATCCTTTTTACGCCAAAGATGCAAAATCGGATGCCGGTTTTGACGGCGTTTAAATTTTATTTACCCGACAAATAAAAATGCCACAAAAGACGCGCCGCAACCGCTCGAAAAGGTTTCCATTTTTCAGCAATTTGCTGAAATTCTTCCGAGCCGGGCGCGTCTTTTAAGTTTTTGAGTTTTTTCCACGCAACGTGCAGAGCCAAATCGCCTTTCGGCATCACGTCAGCGCGAAGCAAAGCCATAAGCAGATAAATATCCGCCGTCCAATCCCCGATCCCTTTGATTTTTTTGAGTTCGTTTTTTACAGCTTCATCGGACAATTTTTCGAGCGATTTCAAATCTAAATTTCCGTCTAAAATCGCTTTTGAAAGTTCCCGCGCATAAACCGTTTTCTGACGCGAAAAATAACACGATTTCAATTCTTCATCCGACAATTTCAAAACATTTTCAGGCGTAATTTCGCCAAGTTTTTCTTGTAATTTATTAAACGCCGAAAGCGCAGAAGCGAGCGAAACCTGTTGTTCCAAAATAATATGCACGAGCGTTGAAAACGACGCTTCACGCGCCCACAGTGGCGGCGTTCCGTAAGTTTCAAAAACAAATCGCAAATCCGCATCTTTTGCGGCTAATTTTTTGCAGATTTCTGTGAGAATTTCTTCATTTAGTGTTTTTATCATTGCAGTTTCGTTATACAATTATTGCGTTTTAGAAGCATTTCCGTAAAATCAACCGATGAAAAAAATCCGTCTTTTCGCCACAATTTATTTCGCCGTGCAAGGCTTGGCGGTTCTTGCGTGGTGGATTTTGCTTTTTTCTGCACCGTCTTCGCGCAAATATTTTCAAATGGGCGAAAGCGAAACAACGCTTCTCGCGTTTTGGTTGCCGGATTTGTTTTTGTTGGCGGTCGGTTCGTTGGTGGTGAGCGCGTTTTGTTGGTTTGGAAATAGATTTTTACAGATTGCGATTTGGTTTGTGGTCGGCACGATTTCTTACGCGACTTTTTATTGTCTGGCGTTTGCGATGATGACCGATTCGGGTTGGCTCGGCGTGGTTTTGATGTTTCCGGCAATGATTTGGAGCGGAAATTTTGCGATTGGTTTGTCGCCGACGTTCAAAGATTTGATGTTTCGCAATTCGGTCGAAGCCAAAACGAGTTGGATTTTGGTGAAAACTTTCGCGCAAATCGTCGTCGTTTGGAGCTTGATTTTGTTCGTCTTCCCTATGCTGATTGTTTGGATTGAAACAAAAATCGGCATCACACAATTTACATTTCCTTTGCAAAAAATCATTTCGCCGATTCTGTTTGTTTTGCTCAGTTCAATCGGTGTTTCGGGCGCGATTACGATGGCAAAAATCGGTCGCGGAACGCCTTTGCCGCTTGATTCAGCGACGAAGTTGGTCGTGAGCGGGATTTATTCTTTTGTGCGAAATCCAATGGCAATTTCGGGCATCGGGCAAGGTTTGGCAGTCGGTTTGTTTTTGGGTTCGCCGCTCGTCCTGCTTTATGCACTAATGGGTGGCGCGATTTGGCAGATGATTTTTCGTCCGCTCGAAGAAGAAGATTTGCTGGAAAGATTCGGCGCGGATTACGAAAATTATCGCGCAAACGTGCGCTGTTGGGTTCCACGCAGAAAAAAATTTATCCACAGATGAACACAGATTTTTTTATGATTTTATCTGTGTCTATCTGTGTTTATCTGTGGATAAATTTTTCTTCAATGACTTTCGCTTAGAATTTAAACTTCACGCCGAGTTGGGCTTGGCGCGGTTCGCCGAAACCTGCCGAAACCGTGCCGTCAAAATTAAACGTCAAAGGTCTTGGCAAACTTCGCTGGTTGCGATTGTTGAAGAGATTGAACGCTTCAAAAATCGGTTCGAGCGAGATTTTCTCCGTGAACTTGAATACCTTCGAGACGCGAATATCAAATGTAAAAAACTGATTTTCGAGCCGCAAAGTGTTGCGTTTTATAATGTTCGGGAAAGTTCCGCGGTCTGTAACCGAAGTTGGTTGCGCCGAACGATATTGCACAATCGGCGAAATATTGATGTCGTAGGGCGCAATAAACGTCGCAAAGAAATTGAAACGATGACGTTGGTCGCGGTCTGACCAATTATATTCCGCTTCCAAATCGCGCGGATCGGCATACCGGAACGTGAACGGATCGCGCTCATTGTCATCGTCCGATTTATCAAACGAAAGCAAGTAATTCATTTGAATTTGATAGCGGTTAGAAAAACGCTTATTTAACGTAAAAGTCAAGCCGTTATAAAGCGAACGTGCTGTGCTTTCCGTTGAACGAATTTCTCCGATACCTGTGCCATTTGCGCGTTCAAAAGGCGAAACACCGCCGGCATAAAGTCTGCCATCGCCACGATTGACAAACCGCGTCAGACGATCTGATTTAGCATAATTATAAGCCACCGAAACTGAAACATCTTTATAAACTTCACGCTCAAAGCTCGCGCTGAATTGAATGGTGCGCGGATTTTTAAAACCTCTCGCAAAAACCGCCACGCCGGGATTAAACGGCGTAAAGCCGGCAGTCGGAACGATGCCGGGGAAAACCGGACAACCGCCGAGTCCTGCGCCTGTGCAGAGGAAATTTGCAAAGAAAATATTTCCGGCAATCACGCCGTCTGTGTTGCGCGGACCGGCAACGGTAAGTCCCGGAATTCGTGCATAAAACATTCCGAAACCGAAACGAATGGCAGTTTTGCCGTCATTTCCCGGCGACCACGAAACGCCCAAACGCGGTTGATAGCCGTCTGTAAAATCGGGAATTGTGCCATCGGAGGGAAACAGCGGATTACTCAAAAATTGTCCGTAGCGCGTGTTTTGCGGAGCATTTATCGGGTCGGGTTGAAATTGTCCTTCCCAGCGAAATCCGAGGTTAAACGTCAGATTTTTTCTTGCTTGCCAATTATCTTGAATATAAAGTCCGGGTTCAAAGACGCTATAGGCTTGCGTTCCGGCTTCTTGGACGGTGCGGTTGCCGATTGGCGCAAATTGCAGATAAAGTGCAAGTCCGGCGGCACTTGTTCCGTTAATATAATTTTGAAATCCGGCAATCGCATCGGCAATCGTTGCTCCGGCGAAAATATAGCGTCCGCGGGCAAATCCGATAAAGGTTTGCGAAATATTGACGGCATTTAAATCAACGCCGAATTTGACCGTGTGATTTCCTTTAATAATCGTAAAATTGTCGGTAAATTGGATGCGTCTGTCGTTTGAAGGCACAGGCAAAAAGAATGGGCGACCAAAACGATAAGAAATCGAACCATCGAAAGTTCCGATTGTCGTATCGGGCAAATCTGCGCCGTCATAAAATCGCGGACGTTCTTCTTTTGCCCACTGAAAACGAAATTCGTTCAAAAGAGTTGGTGAAAAACTCGTTACAAGTTGTCCGATAAACGAGTTTGACTTGTTTGTTTCGCGCCCGTTTGCGCTGATGCTCCACGTCGGCACATCGAAAGTTCCGTTGACTTGTTCAGCGCGGCTGAAATTATGGCGCAAGGTTAAAAGGTTGTTTTTATTAATATTTATATCAACCTTGCCAAGAAAAACATCAGCATCGTTGGTGCGCTCAATAATGCCTTGTTCTACGGAATTAAACCGTGTGCGGAAAATATTGGCAAGAATTGGATCAATAAAATTCGGCTTACTGCTTTGTCCGTCGTTGCGCTCATACGCGAAAAAGAAAAATGCTTTGTCTTTTTTTATCGGTCCGCCGACATTGAAACCGACTTGATAATTGCGGAAATCTTCAACAGGAAGATTGGCGGCAACAGCATCGGGATTTTGGCTCGAAAGCCCTTGATTGCGGAAGAAAAGAAACGCCGAGCCGGAAAATTCGTTTGTGCCGGATTTGGTTACGACATTGATAAATCCGCCCGATGAGCGTCCGAATTCGGCGGACGCACCAACCGGAACGACTTGAAACTCTTTGACGGATTCAAGCGAAATCGTAAATGCCGGACGCTGTCCGCCGCGTTGTTCGCCGAAAAACGGATTGTTTGCGTCCGCGCCGTCAATCGAAATATTATTTTGAATTCCACGCTGACCGTTGATGGTAATCTCATCGCCGTCGGGACCTTGCACAATCGAAACGCCCGGTGTAAGCAATGCAAAACGCGAAAAGTCGCGGCGATTAATCGGCAAATTTTCAACCGAACGCTCATTAATTTGCGTTGAAAGTTCGGTTCTGCTAATTTCAACAACCGCGCCTTCGGATGAAACATCAACCGTATTAACGCCGCCACCGATTTTCATTTCCACCTTCAATGTCAGTGTTTGCCCGACGCTGACCTCGACATTTTCCAAAATCGAATTGGAAAAACCTTGCGCCGATGTTGTTACACGATATTTGCCGAGCGGCAAAAGCGGCGCACTAAAAAAACCGTCCGAATTACTCGTAACAGTTCGCTCAAATCCTGTATCCGTATTTTTTACAACAACCGTCGCGCCGCTGACAACTGCGCCATTCGGGTCACTGACCGTTCCTTGAATCAATCCGGTCGTCGCTTGCGATTGAGCAAACGCCGCCGAACTAATCAAAAGCAAAGCAAAAATGCTCAAAAAAGCTCGAAACTTTCGGCTCATAATTTAATTGTCCTCTTTTTTTTGATTTGAAAATAGACTTCTTCTTAATCTTAAATCCCGATTACAAAAATATTATCTTTCGGAAAATTTGCTGTTAAATTTAAGTTAAGAATTGTTTAGCCAAATTATTATAGACCTGCTTTTTGAATAATCACAAATCAACTGATGTTAACTTTTTTTCACTGTCGTTTTCGATTAAGATTTTCGGCAAATTTATGTTAAGTTTGCATTTATATGTCTGAATTTCATTATCGAACTTGTAATTTGTGCGAAGCGGTTTGCGGCATCGAAATCGAACACGCAGACGGCAAAATTTTATCAATTAAGGGCGACAAACTCGATCCCTTTTCGCGTGGACACATTTGCCCCAAAGCGTTTGCGCTCAAGGAAATTTACGAGGACGAAAATCGTCTGAAATTTCCGATGAAAAGATTCGGCGATGAATTCAAAGAAATTTCTTGGGATGAAGCGTTTGACGAAATCGCAAACAAAATCGCTGAGATTCAGACGAAATACGGCAGAGATTCGGTCGCGGTTTATCAAGGAAATCCATCGGTTCACAATTTCGGAACGCTTCTTTCGAGCAGTGCGCTTTTGAAATCTTTGAAAACGAAAAACAATTTTTCGGCAACATCGGTTGACCAACTTCCGCATCATTTCGCGGCGTGGGCGATGTTCGGACATCCGCTTCTTTTACCGATTCCCGACATTGACCGCACCGAATATTTTTTAATTTTAGGCGCAAATCCGCTTGCGTCGAACGGCAGTTTGATGACCGCGCCGGACGTGATAAATCGGCTCGAAGACATCAAAAAACGCGGCGGCAAAATCGTTTTAATTGATCCGCGCCGAAATGAAACAGCGCGAATTGCAGATGAACATCACTTTATCAAACCTTCGTCTGACGCATATTTTCTGCTTGCAATAATTCACACGCTTTTCACCGAAGATTTGGCGCGGCTCGACCGTTTGGCGGAATTTACCGACGGCGTTGAGAAATTTATCGAATTCGCCCAAGATTACGCGCCCGAAACGGTTGCGGATTTGACCGGAATTTCTGCTGACGAAATCCGCCGCATCGCCATCGAATTCGCCAACGCAAAAACGGCGGTTTGTTATGGCAGAATCGGCGTTTCGACACAAAAATTCGGCGGAATTTGCCAATGGTTGATTAACGCGATCAACATTTTAACTGCAAATTTCGACCGCAAAGGCGGCGCAATGTTCACCGCGCCTGCGTTTGACGTTTTGCAAGTCGAGAAAAGCGCGAATATTTACAATCGTTGGCAAAGCCGTGCGCGAAAATTGCCTGAATTTATGGGCGAACTGCCCGTCGCCACACTTGCTGAAGAAATTCTTACCGAAGGCGAAGGGCAAATCAAAGCCTTAATCACGAGTTGCGGCAATCCCGTGCTTTCCACGCCGAACGGCAAACAACTTGAAAATGCTTTGGAAAAACTCGATTTTATGGTTTCGATTGATATTTACGTCAACGAAACGACACGCCACGCAAATATTATCTTGCCGACCGCAACCGGCTTGGAAACTTCCCATTATGACGTAATTTTTTATCTTCTCGCCGTCCGCAACGCCGCCAAATATTCCGCGCCGCTTTTCCCGAAAGCCGAAAATGCCAAATACGATTGGGAGGTTTTCCAAACGCTCGCGCACCGTCTAAAAAGGGATGAGGGCAAAGGGATGAAGGATGAATCAGAGTCAGAGAAAGATTTATTCATCTCTCATCCTTCATCCCTCATCCCTCAACTCACACCGCCCGAAGCCAAACTAAACTTCGGTTTGATGTTCGGACGCTACAAATTATCGCTTGAAGAATTACAAAAACATCCGCACGGCATTGATTTAGGTGAATTAAAACCTTGCTTGCCCGAAAGACTTTTGACCGAAAACAAACGCATCAATCTCGCGCCCGAAATAATAGTTAAAGATTTAGAAAAACTAAAGGCACAAATGAATCAGACAAATGATTTCCCTTTCGCGCTCATCGGCAGACGGCATCTGCGCGACAATAATTCGTGGCTTCACAATTCAGAGATTTTGATGAAAGGCAAAAACCGCTGCACGGCTTTGATAAACGACGCGGACGCGGCAAAACTTAATCTCGAAAACGGGGCAAACGTAAAAATCACATCGCGCGTCGGCGCAATCGAAATTCCTTGTGAAATCACCGACACAATCGCCGAAGGAGTAATTTCGATTCCGCACGGCTACGGACACGAACGCGAGGGGTTTTCAGCAAATTCTCTCCAATCCGGCGCGTCAATCAACGATTTGACCGACGAATGCGAGATTGACGAACTCACCGGCAACGCGGCTTTTAACGGCACAAACGTCCGATTGGAAAAAATCTAAAGAAATTTAGCCGCAGATTAACGCGGATAACGCGGATTAAATCATAAAAAAATCTGCATTATCAGCGTTAATCTGCGGCTAAAGAATCTTCTTTACCAAATCGAAAAAAATCCGGCTTCGTCAAACTCACTCGCCGAACCGTCGGGCAAAATATGAATTATCTTCGCGCCTTTCGCTTTCAACATCGGCGCAAGCATTCCGACACGATGACAATTTGCGCGGGGAATTTTATGCTTCGTCAAAGGTTGCGACTCGGAACACATCATTACGGTTCGCACTTCCGCCGCGAGTTCTAAAATTCTTTCAACGCCGCGATTTAGATCTTCGGGAATCGGCTTAAATTTCCCGCCCGTTTCCGGCAACCATTCGTAACCGATGCCTTCCACGCGCAGATTCTCCGCCAAAACCACGCCGTTAAACTGCACCCAACGCGAACGCGCAAACGAGCGCACATCACACAAGAACTCAATCTCGTGTTTCTGCAAAAGCGCAAGAAAATCCTGCCACGAATGCCGTCCGTGTCCGACGCTGTAGAGTGTTGTTGCACGATTTTTCATAAATCCTTTTAAGATTTAACGATAATGGCAGAAACACGACTGTTAAGGAGTGTGCTAATTGCTCAAGTTTGACACACTGCTTTACAGTTTCCGCCATTGATTTTCAACCATCAACACACTCCTTTACAGTCGTGTTTCTGCCCTTGATTTCAACAATCACAGCTATCTCAAAAACAATTATGGCTATTTTGGAAATAGTTACGGCTATCTCCAAAATAGCCATAGCTATCTTTTAAGAATCTACAGCGGTGTTTGTAACAAACCGCACGGAAATCTAAGCGCATTTAGCGCGTTTAAGAACAATATTTTATGGCACCGGAGTAAATTCAAGGTTCGTAACATTATCTTTAAGAGTTACGATTTGCGGCGCGAATTGATAGTTTTTGGAATTAACTTGCACAATCACGTTTTGACCGGCTTCGATGTCTTCGAAATTGAAGTAACCGAAAGAACTGGCGCGTGTTTGCAGAGTTTCGCCGCTTGGCAACGTCAACGTAATGGTCGCGTCGCGCAATCCGCGTCCGTCTGATGTCATCACACGCCCGCCGACTGAAACTCCGGCGGCGTTTGGTATCGTGCCGGTAAAATTAATCTGATAGCTAAACTGTCCGGTCGGAAGAGCCACATTGTTAAAACCGGCAACAGTAATAACCCGTGTCTGTCCGATAGGTATGGCAAACGACAGCGTGCTGCAACGGTTGGTCGCACCGGAAATGTCATCGTTGACAGCCAAACAATTGGTCAACGAAGCCGCCGGATTGAACGTCGTGTTATAAAGCGTGAAAAAAGTATCGTTGTTATCGCCGCACGCACCGCCGCCGACAAGACTGGAACTAACGACAAAGTTAGCAACAGCGGTCGAGTTATTTGTAATCGTTACCGTATCATAAGATACAGCTGTGCCGACACCCGACAGTGTGGTGCAAGACACAGGGCGATTGTGCGTCATATCACCCGCATCGAAACTGCCGGTGAACGAAGCCGGCACACTACCTGTAAAATTGATCGGCGTATCAACATTAACGAGTGCCACATTGATTCCCGCCGGAATATTACCGCTCACCTTGCTATTAGGCGAAATTATAGTGTCTGCCCGACTGACTTTGAAGCCAAACTTGTTGCGATTATTAAACGGCGCAGTCGTCGGAGCGTCAGTCACGACAGTTTTATCGGCTGATTCGGCACTGACGGCGGTTATTTTTCCGCGCACCAAGCCAATTCCCAATAACGCCACAGCAACGCAAACAAACACAGCCCATCCTTGAATGCCGTTCGCCATTAATTTTCGAGTTCCACTTTGCGTCTTGCAAAATTTAGATTCATTCCGCATCACAATTCCTCTCTCCACTTGTTATTTGTCAAATTAACAGCATCATATTCCTGTTTTTGTAAAAAGTAAAGCGATAAAAAACCGTTACGCGACGGAAGCGGCATTGCGGATTTCTTCAACGCTGTTCGGATTTTCGAGCGCGGAAAGGTCTCCCGCGTCTTCACCCAGAAACGCGGCACGAATTACACGGCGCATAATCTTTGCATTACGAGTTTTCGGAAGTGCGCCAACAAAATAAACGCTCGAAGGCGCAAGCGGTTTGCCCATATCTTTGGCGACAAGGGCTTTTAATTCGGTTTCGAGTGTTTCGGTTTTATTATTTACGACGCAGAAAGCAATCATCTTCGTCCCTTTAATGTCGTCAGGCAC
>CALMEH010000004.1 GCA_937863115.1 uncultured Acidobacteriota bacterium | reverse complement strand
ACGCGGGATTAGGCGTTTGCAGTTTTGCAAATTCGCCTTTTGAAGGTTTGGCAAACCAAGCGCAATATTGCCCGTCGGAGATAAAAGGTTTGCCGACAACAAACTCAAAAAGTTTGACAGAAGCTAAGAAATATTACGAAAATGCGCTGAACATTTTGAACGAAATGAACGCAAAAAAATTGCTTGTTTATGAAGACCAAGAAAATCTCCGTATTGCCCGCGAAAAAATCGCTCTTTGCAACGAAAAATTAAACGGAAAATCTTAACGAATCGGTTCACGAAGCAGAATTTCCGCCGTTGTTCGCGCCATCTGTGCAGCTTTGGGATGCGATTCTTTGAGTTGGGAAATTTGCTTTAAGGCTTCGCCCGTGCGCGATAAAAGTCTGACTAAATCGCCTTCTTCGGCTTTTGTGCGATAGACCAAATCTTGCCAATCTGCGCCATCTGCCCAATGTTCCGCCGCCGCCGCCGCCGAGAGATTTATTTCATCAGCCGGAGCCACGCCGCATTTGAATTCAACGCCCGAAACTTCGTAAATGATGTCTTCAAACGTGGTCAAAATTTCCAAAATCTCGTCCGAAAGATGCAGTTCACCGTAATTTCTGTCCGAATCTGCGGCAAGCGAAGCCATCAGCGCGGCAATATGTTTGATTTCGAGATTTTCAAAAAGCCCGTGCCGCAACGCTTCGCCGACAAGCACAGGTCGGTCAACTCTGACATCAGCCAGCCATTTGCCTTTTTCGGTAACTTTTTGCACTGCAAAATCCAAATAACCGAAATGATTCAAAACTCTTGCGCGATTTTCAAACGGCAACCAAATTTCGCCGCGCAAAATTTCGATGTCGCGGTCAATTTTCTCCAAAAATTCGACATCTGACACGGTTTCCCACAAAATTTGATGCGCTTGTCTTTTTGCGGCTTCGCTCAGATTTGCGGGCAGAAGTTTTTCGATTGTCGCGGTTAAAATCTCGGCGGCTTCGTCCGTTTCGTTCGTTTGCAAAGACAATTTCGGTTCATCCAAAGCCGGATTTTTGCCTTCGTGAATCTCATCAAACGCCAAGTCTAACGAGCGTTCTTCCAAACGATATTCCTTCTCAAAAACGCGCCCGATGTGTGGCAGAGAAAGCGTTGCGCCTTGCCCGTCTTCGCGCATTGCCATAACCTTTTCGCCAAAAACATTTAAGACCAAAAAAAAGCGTTTCGAGTTGCGGCTTTTCGTTACGATTCTGCCGATTTGGACGTTTTCGCGCAGCCAATTTACGCGAACTTCGGCGCGTGTGTTCGGTGATTTTTCCTGCAAACGCGAGCGCGAATTGACCAATCTTTCAAAACCTCGTGCCGCGTCAATGGTTAATCCGAAATCGTTGTTTTCGAACTTCTTTTCAATCGTTTTCCGACGTTTTTCCCGATGTTTTTCAAGCTGTGCGATTTGCCGCGCCGTTTCGCGGAAAGCAAAACTTTTTTCGGTAATTTCACGCACCTGTGCGAAGTTCCCGAAAGCGTCCAATAAATTCAGCAAACTCGTGTAAGTCGCACGAAATTGGCTATTTAACGCATCAGGCGGCGATTTCAAAAGTTGTGCAATCTTTGGCGGATTTTGAAATTGCGCCGGTGCTAAAATAACAAAACCGACATTATCTTTTCCGCGTCGTCCGGCGCGTCCGGTCATTTGTTGCAATTCGCTTGCTTGCAATGCACGCCAACCATCATTTCCGCGTGTGTCGGCGTTTGAAATGACGACGGTTCGCGCCGGAAAATCAACTCCGGCGGCAACGGTCGAAGTCGCAAAAATCGCGTTCAAAAGTCCGCGCTGCATCATTTTTTCAACCAACAATTTCCAAGCCGGAATATGTCCCGCGTGATGCGCCGCAATTCCGGCACGAATCAAAATTCGGCGATGTTTGTGCGTTTTTATTTCAGGGAATTCAGCAAGAAACTCTTCATAAATCGCTTGCCGTTCTTCTTGTTTGTCAATGTCCATTTTCTGCGATTTGTCGGCGGCAACTTCGGTCGCGGCTTCATCGCATTTGCGGCGCGTGGGCATAAACACAATCGCCGGAAGCAGATTGTAATTTCTCAAAGCCGTAATTAACTTCGGCGGCGGAATTTCTGGCAATTTGAATCTCATCTAAAAACATTAAACCACGAAAAAGCGTGAAGAAACACCAAATAAATCAATTTCTTTTCGCGCCGTTTCGTGGTTTAATAACAAAAAAAGGCGTTGATGCAAAAGACAAATACAGCGCGAAGCATAACGGACACGGATTTGCTGAAAATGTTTCAGGATGAGCCGCAACGGGCTTGGAGTTTGTTTTGTGATAAATATTCGGACTTTATTTACACTTGTTTGCGCCGTGCTGGTTTTGATTACGACGAGGCGATGGAGCGTTTTGTCTATGTTTTTGAAAAACTTTGCGAAGATAATTTTCGGCGTTTGAAATCAATAAACTACGCCGGAAACCAAGGCGATTTAACGCCTTGGTTGCGGCAAGTTGTTAAAAATCTTTGCGTTAATTGGGCTTGGGGCGCGGACGGACGTAAAAGGCTTTTTGGCTTTGTTGCCGAAATGCCGCCGCGGGAGCAGAGAGTTTTCCAATTATATTTTTGGCAAGGGCAAACGCCGTTTGAGATTTACGAAACTTTGCGCCTTGAACACGATAAAACGGTTGAATCGGGCAATATTTTCGATACGCTCGAAGCCATTTTTGCGCGTTTGAGCGAGAAAAAATTGTGGCGTTTGATGAGCAATCTCAACCGGATGCGAAAAACGCTTTCGCTCGATTATGAAGACGAAAACGGTAATTTTTTTATCGAACCGATTGACGAAAACGCGCTGAACGCCGAAGAAACTTTGCAGAGAAAAGAGGTTTTCGCGCAGTTAAACTCGGCATTTGAAACGCTTTCGGCGCGGGAAAAATTGGTCGTGCAGTTTCGTTATGAAGAAACGATGACGTTAAGCGAAATCGCTAAAATGCTCGGCTGGGAAGAGCGCGAAACCACGAATTTACACAAATCGGCAATTTATAAATTACGAAAATCTTTCGCCGTTTGAGAGGTTTTATCTGTTTTGGAAAATTGGGGTTAGAAAATAAAAAAGTGAATAAAAATTGTCCGACTCAAAATAATTTTCAGCATTTTCTCGCGGGCGAAACGTCTTCGAATGAAAGAAATATGCTCGAAATTCATCTCGCCGACTGTGCCGATTGCCGTCAAAATTTGGCGTTGATGTTTAGCGAAAACACGGCGGAAACCGAAGTTTTTGAAACACCGAAATCTTTAATCGAAACCGTCAAAAATCTGCCCGCAAAAGAAAAAAAATCTGCATCGTTTTTTTCGTTCGGATGGCTGAAAATCGCCTTTGCTTCCGCCTTGGTTTTTGGAATGGCTTTCATCGGCATTTACGTTTTGCAAAATCGGCAAACATTCGATTCGGGCGAGGTTATGCGAAATGGCGCGATAAATAAAACTGTGGTCAAACTTCTTGCTCCCGAAAACAGCACAAATCTTCAATCTGAAAAGATCGAATTTCGTTGGACGGAAACGCAAAATGCGAAAAGCTACACGCTCGTTTTGTCAGATGAAAAAGGCGACATCATCAAGGAATTTAAGACCGAAAAAACACAAATCGAAACATCAATTTCCGCGCTCGGTCTGACACACAACAAATCTTATTTCTGGCACGTCAAAGCAAAATTGGCGGACGGCTTGACTTCCGAAAGCGAAACGCGCAAGATTCTTGCAAAATAATCTCATTTCCTTGCGTGTTAGTTTTGTTTCGCTATGTCAGGACGCGCCCGCCAGACGCTTTTTATTTTGATTGCCGGCTTTTTTTTGTTGGCGACCGCGTTTTGGTTTGCGCGTGCGCCGTTTGGCGATTGGTTTTTTCAAAAAGGCATCGAAGCAAAACGCGAATGGCGGCTCGAAACCGCGATAAATTATTTTTCTTGGGCAAATTTTTTGAAAAAATCGGATAATGCGATTTACGAAAAAGCAATTTGCCATCAGCTTCGCGGCGAGTTTGACCTTTCGCAAAAAGAACTCGACAAAATAACAGAAAAAGACGCGAAAATCTTAAACGCTTCGGGCGTGAATCGGTTTAATCAAAACGAAGCCGATGAAGCCTTAAATTCTCACGAACAAGCCTTAAAATTATCCGAAAACCAGAAGCAAACCGCCGAAATTTTGATTGATTTGAGCCGCGTTCAATATCACGCTAAAGGCAATCACATATCAGCGGCGAAACATCTCGAAACTGCCTTGAAACTTGGGCGAGAATTAAATGATGAAACCATCGAAGCCGATGCACTCAGAAATATCGGTGTGGTTCGCTGGTGGTTTAAGGGCGAATTGGACGCACCTTTGAACGAAAATTATTTTCCTGCGCTTGAACTTTATCGAAAGACCAAAAATCTGCGCGGCGAGGCGATAACTTTGAGTAATATTGCCTTTATTCATCAATTCAAAGGCGACCTTTTTAAGTTTCTCCAACTTCAAAATGAAAGCCTCGCAATCAAAGAAAAAATCGGCGATTTGGCGGGTTTGAGCGATTCATATTCCGCGCTTGGCACGATGTATTTGGACGGCGAGGAATTTCGGAAAGCGCGGGAATTTCTTGAAAAATGTCTAAATATTGCCAAGCAAATCGGTTATCGGCTTAATCAAAACGATACGGAAAGTTATCTTGCGCGGATTCATTCGGAACTCGAAGAATACGACACGGCGATTGATTTGACCGAAAAAATTTTGGGGCGCGAACAAGCAAATACAGTTTCAGCAAAATATCGGATGGCAACGCTTGCCGCATATTATTTTCACAAAGGCGCGGCGCAAAAATCGCTTGAAATTTACCAAAAAGTTTTGGAAATCGAGCGCACCAGTAATGAGCGCGACGCGCGGTTCGAGTATTGGGTTTTGAACTATTTAGGCAATGTTTATCTAGCTTTGGACGATTTCCCAAACGCGGAAAAATATTTCAGAGAAGCGCGTTTGATTGACGAAAACCGCGAAGCAACCGACATCAATCGGCATCTCAGACCTTACGTTTTTCAAGCCGCTTTTTGGCAGAAAAAAGGCGATTTCGCAAAGGTTTTCGATTTGCTGACGGAAGCGGCGGAATTTGAAAGCAAGGTTTTTTCCTCAATCGGCACAAATCTTTTAGCCGCGCCCGAAATGCGGGATTATGACCAGCTTTTCGAGTTGCTTTTGGACAAACAACGTGATGAAAAATCCGCTCGGCTTGCCTTTCGTTTTCTCGAACAAAGCCGTTATCGTGCTTTTCGGAATTTTATCGTGCAGGCGAGTGAGAAAAATCCAAAGGCGAAAATTTCGGGTGAGAAAGAGATGCTGGAAAAAATCCGCCAAATCAGCGAAAACTTGAAGCAAAAAAACGATTCGGCTTTGCAGCAACAACTCGAAAAAACTTATGGCGAATACGAAAATCTTTCCTTGCAAAACCAACTCGCCGAACCGAGTGTTCGCGCTGTGGCGCAAATTCGTCCTGCAAAATTAGAGGAAATTCAGACACATCTTGACACGCAAACGGCGGTTATCGAAAATGTTTTTCCCCCCCAAAAAGTCTTTGCTTTAGTTTTAAAACGAAACGATTTTCGATTTCTCGAATTGCCGGTTACGAAGGCGAATCTTAAAAATAAAGTCAAAATTTTTCGCAATCTTTTGTTTGAAAAACGGCGCAACGGGCAAGTTTCGGACGAAGAAAATTCAACGAATTCCGATTGGTTTGCGATTTCGGAAAGTTTGCGCTCATCCTTGATTGAGCCGCTAAAATTGGACGAGGTAAAGCGTTTGGCAATTGTTCCCGAAGGGTTTTTACACGATTTGCCGTTTGCGGCTTTGGCGAAGGCAGACGGCGAAAAAGTGCGATTTTTGATTGAGGATTTTACGGTTTTTTATTTGCCATCGGCGACCTTTTTGCAGAAGGATTTTCACCAAAAAGACACAAATGACGCAAAGAATTTTTTTAGTTTTGGTATCAACCAAACCGAAAACTTGCCGAATTTGAGGTTTGCCGAAGAAGAATCGGCAGCGGTGGCAGAAATTTTTGAGAGGAAAAAGACTGGAAGGGGGAGTAAAAATTTTTGGGGGAAAAAAAAAATTTAAAACACCCGACAAAAAAACCCGCCGTAAAAAGTTCGATTCCGAATGCAAATTATTTGCATTTTGCGACTCACGCAGTTGTCGAACCGAATATGCCTTTGCTTTCGCGGCTTGTTTTTGCCAAATCTGAAACGGATGACGGAAATTTGACGGCACGCGAGATTTTTGCGCTCGGGCTTGACGCGGAACTCGTAACGATTGCCGCTTGCGAATCGGGTTTTGTTTTCTCAGCCGAAGAAAATATAACAAACCGCGTCGGCTTGACCGAAGCCTTTCTTCACGCGGGCGCGAAAAGCGTTTTGTCGAGCCTTTTGCCCGTCAGCGATGCCGCGACTGTCGAATTTATGAAAGATTTTTACTCCAATCTCAAGGCAAAAGACAAACCCGAATCTCTCGCCCAATCTCAACGAAAAATGCTTCAAACTAAATTCAAACATCCGCGTTTTTGGTCGGCTTTTATTTTGGTTGGAAAAGACCGATAAATTTTTCTCCGAACTCGAAAAATTGTCTGTTGGATAAAATTCAGAGGAGAATTTTATGAACAGAAAATCTATCAGCATTGTTTTGTTAGTTGGTTTGTTGGTTTTGGTGTTTGCGCCAATCAATGTTTTGGCGGGAACGGCTTCGGCTTCGGCGACGGCTAAAGCGGGCGACGATTGCGGCGAAATCGAAAAAAAAGAAGGTCAGAATACCGGCGCGATGACCGTCGGAAAGGTTTTTGTCGGCGATAAAGAATTGAAAGAAGGCGTTGATTACACGGTTGAAAACAACGGAAGCACGCGCCCGAAAATTAAGTTCAAAACGCCTTTAGCCGATAAAGCCAAAGTAAAAGTTACGCTGACGACAGGTAAAAGAGGCGATTTTACCGTGAATTTGACTTTGAGCAATTGCTAAAAAACGGAGAAGATATGAAGAACTTAATTATTATTCTGACAATTGTTTGCGCGTCGTCAATCGTTCACGCACAAAAATTTGATTGGGCAATTTCGGGCGTTGGGAAACTTGTTGACGAAGGCAACGCGGTTTGTATGGACGCGGACGGCAACAGTTATATCACGGGCAATTTTTCGAGCAATCCGCTTCTTTTCGGTAAAATTTCGCTGAAAAATTCTTCAACAAATTCGGCGGTGATGGATATGTTTGTCGCCAAACTCGATGCGAAAGGCAATTTTCTGTGGGCGATTCAGTCAAACGGCACGGGCGAAGAACGCGGCATTGATATTGCTTGCGACAAAACGGGAAATGTTGTTGTCGTTGGCGTTTTTCGGGGCGAAAAAGCGACTTTCGGCACAACCGAACTCGTCAATCAATTCAAATTTTCCAATTCAACTTTTATTATGCGTCTGAACTCGCAGGGAAATATCCAATGGGTTCAACGCGCCGGCGGCAAAGGCGATACGGCGGTTTCATCGGTTTCTGTCGCGCCGGACGGCGAAATTTACATCACCGGCACATTTACCGGCGGGACGACTTTCGGCGGCTACGAATATAAATCGAAAAGCGGAAACAATCCGACGGTTTTTGTCGCTAAATATTTGGCGGACGGTAATTTAAAATGGTTTGAGCAAATTTACGGCGTGAAAAGCGGCGGACAAAACAGTTCGCAGAAAGGAAAAGCGATTTTTGCGACGAAAGATTCAAAATATGTTTATGTCGCGGGCTGGTTTCGCGGCAAAAGCGCCTTCGGCGATACGCAAATCGAAAGCAATACCGAGCCTTCGCCGTCGGGACAACGCCCGAATATTTTTATCACCAAATATGATTCAAACGGCAAAGGAATCTGGACGAAAAGCATCGGCGAAAAGCAGTTAAATTATAGCTCCGACGCGGAAATTACCGACATTGTTGCCGATGAAAAGGGAAGCGTTTATCTGACCGGATATTTCCCCGGCGTTTTGATGTTCGGTGAGACGGAACTGCGCGGCAATCCTTCAAAAAGCAGTTGGAATTACGACATTTTTCTGGCGAAATATGACGCGGACGGCAATCATCAATGGCACAAAAACGCGGGCGGAAGCGGTGCGGATTATTCGCATTCAATGGCTCTCACTTCAAACGGTGTTTTGATTACCGGGCAAGTTGTCGGAACAAATATCAAGTTTGGAAATGTTCCGTTGGCAGATACGCAAGTCAATGCTTTTACGGCAAATTACGATGCTGACGGTAAATGTTTGTGGGCAATTCAAAGCAAGCGTCTGATTTTGGCAAAAGGCAACGGAATCGCCACAAACGGAACAAATACAGTAATTACGGGAATGTTTCTCGGCAGAGTTTTGGAAATTTTCGGAGAAACGCCACTCAAAGGAACAGGCGCGGGAAACTTTTTTGCAACGAGTATCAAGTGAGAAAAAACTTATGATTAAAACAATTAAAATCTGTGCATTGCTGACAGCGGTTTGTTTGGTTGTCGGGGTTTCGTCAATGGATTTATATGCCCAAAAAAAGGACAAAAAGCGATTCATTCTGCTCAAACGAAACGAGCGGAAAAATGCTTACAAAACCGTTGTGGAAAACGGCGTAATCTATTTTGAAGCAGAAAATGTCGAAGACCCTTTGGGCGGCGAACCGCTCAGAGGCGAAAAAGAGTTGGAATATAAATGCACCGCAGACAGCATACCGCTTATCAAAAAGCTGATGTTTTCCAATGGTCGTTCCAATCGGCAAAAAGTCGAATGTCTTGTGCTGATTTCGCCGCGAATCATCCTTTTAGACGAGGAAAATTAATGTGAGGAGGAAATTTTTATGCCGAATGAAACGCTTGATGAACGAGTCCGAAATCGTGTTCGAGAACTGAGAGATTATTATCTTCAGAATCAAGATTTGATTCGCGCTCCGTTGTTTCGACGCTTTTGCAATCCCGTCCGATGGGAAACCGAATGGCGCGACCTTTATCGGATAATTGAGGAATTTGAAAAGCACGACGGCGAATTGGGAAACCGTTTGATAAAAGTCGAAGGCTATAATTATCAGCGTCTGCCGTGGAAACCGTTTTTGCAACAATACGAAAAAACCGCGCTTGAAAAACTCATTTCCAAACGCTGTAATTCGCACGAGAGGCAAATTATCACCAATGACATCAAAGACGAAATGCAACGGCGCGTCAACCGCATTCCAAAATCCAGACGCACCGCAACCATCGTTCAAAAAGCCGGACAGCGCGGCGAAGAAGATGGACTTTTAACGGCGTTTAGTGTCGAATATCGCGGCGAATATAATCTTGCGCTCAATGAAGCCGACCGCCTTTGGCACAAAAGCGGAATCGAATATTTTGTCGAATTTGCGATTATCGAATGTGGAATTATTGACGTTGACGCGATAAAAAGAGAAGAAATTCGCCCACATAAACCAAAACTTTCAAGTTGGGGAATGTAATCCGCGATTGCGTGAATAACCGCGGATAAATTTAACCACGAAATTACACGAAATTACACGAAAAGAAGTAATTGATTTCGTGTCTTTTCGTGTAATTTCGTGGTTTCTGTTATATTCAAAGAATGAATCAAACGCTTTCGCTCTGGCATCAATTTGTCGCATCGCCAAACGCCGAAATTCTGCACGAAATTTTCGCTGATGAAGTGCAATTTCACTCGCCTTTTATCTGGAAACCGAAGGACGGAAAAGCCGTAACGACGCTTATTTTAATGACAGTTACGCAAGTTTTCCAAAACTTCCGATACGTCCGTGAAATCACTGAAGGAAATAATTTTTGCCTCGAATTTGAAGCCAACATCGGCGATTTGACGCTTCGCGGAGTTGATTTGATTCGTTTGAACGAAGCCGGAAAAATCATTGATTTTGAAGTGATGATTCGCCCCGCAAACGCTCTGCAAAATCTCGGTATGGAAATGAGCAAACGTCTGAATCTGCAAGGCTGATTTTCGCCAAAACCATAATTTTTAACAAATTATCTTTTCCGGGAATAAAATTTTTACCCTTTTGCATCTAAACCCTGTCAATTGGCGAATACAAAACTTACGAACCAGCGAAACAAGGAAAATTATGCTTAAAGATACAACGTCAGCTACAACAATTAACGCATTTTCATTTACTGACAGCTTTTCGACTACAAAAACAGTTGAAAAAGTTGCCGAAGCAAATCTGCCGACCGAATTCGGCGAATTTCGCATTGCAGGTTATAAATCATTGATCAGCGATGAAGAATTTGTTTGCGTTTTCAAAGGCGATTTTAACGAAAATACCGCAATTCCAGTGCGAATTCATTCGCAATGTTTGACGGGCGATGTTTTTCATTCGACCAAATGCGATTGCGGTCAGCAACTTCAAAGCGCGATGAAAACCATCGAAAAAGAAGGTCGCGGCGTGATCGTTTATCAACATCAAGAAGGTCGCGGCATCGGAATTATCAACAAAATTCGCGCTTACGCTCTGCAAGACAAAGGCGCGGATACGATTGAAGCAAATTTGCGGCTCGGTTTCGATGTTGATTCGCGTGAATACGAACAATGCGTCGAGATTTTGTGCGATTTCGGCATCCGAAAAGTCAAAGCAATGTCCAACAACCCCGACAAACTCCGCGCCATGCGAAACGGCGGTTTGGAAATCGTCGAGCGCGTCGCCATCGAGTTCAAACCATCAAAAAACACGCAAAAATATCTGAGCGTCAAAAAATTTCAAATGGGACATATTTTGAATTTAGTGAGTTAATTTTTCAACTTTTACCAAGTCGCGTAAAAAAACAGGATAAAATTTAACCACAAAATCACACGAAATCACACAAAGAAAACTTAATTTTCGTGTGATTTCGTGTGGTTTCGTGGTTTATTTTTTATACTTTTTACGCAGATTGGGATTAAAGTCTGTTTAATTTTGTGTCGCCGGTTTTCTCCAGAAACTTGAGACTTTTTTTGAAATAATGTTTGACGTTTGTGTCGAGAAACTGCGTCCACGCGGGATTTGTTTCGCTTTTCGCAAAGGCAAACAAAGCTAAAAAATAGCCTGCCATTTCTTCGTTGATATAACCTTGACGCGAAGTTTGCCAGCCTTGATATTGCGCGTTTGTAAATTGCTCGAAACGAAAAAGCGAATTAGCGGTAAAAATTCCGAGTCCGAAAAAAATTGTCGTTAAATCGGTTAATAATTCTTGGTCTTCGCAATCGTCTGAAAGCCGATTTTCGCCGATAAGTCGGGCGTGTGCGAGTTCGTGCGCCAGTGTCGCAATGAGATTTGTCGGGTTTGAAAGCAAATTTTCCTCAATGCTGATAAGATGTCGGCTGCGTAATTTTTGATAAAGTCCGCAAGCTCCGCTTCCTTTCGAGTCCGATGCCGCCAAAGGATGAAGCATCGGAGGTTTTTCATCGGCAAACAGACTGATTTCAATCTTTTCATAAGCCACGCCCATAAAACCGCTGACGCGCCGCAGAGTTTTCTTCAAATACGGAACATCGCCCGTAAAATCATCGGGGAAAAATTCTTCATTCGGGAAAATCATCTGCGTTTTTTTCAACCTTTCCGCGCCAAATTCTTCGACCAGCCACAAAAAACTATCTTCGAGCCAATCTTTGTCTTCGGCATTTATCGGACATTTAGGAGTGAACCAAAGCATCTGTTTTATTTATCTTTCAAAACATCTAAAATCTTCTCGTGAATGCCGCCGAAACCGCCGTTCGACATAATGGCAACGACATCATTTTCGCGTAATTCGGGCGTGAGATGCGCGACAATCGAATCGGCATCGGGCAAGCAAAAGGCGGTTTTGCCGTTTGCTTCGATTTGCGAAACCAATTCTTCGACGTTCAAAACTTTGCCGAGTTCCGACGCTTTTTGCGTGTTGTAAACTCCGGCGATGATAACGTAATCGGCGTATTCAAAGGCTTTGGCGTAAGGTTCTTGGAAAACCGCAAGACGCGACGACCACGAACGCGGCTCGAAAACGGCAATCAATCTTTTGCCTTTATATTTCATCTGCAACGCTTTCAAAGTTTCTTCGACCGCCGTCGGATGATGCGCGAAATCATCAATTACCGTAACGCCGCGTTCAACGCCGCGAATTTCGACGCGCCGTTTGACCGATTTGAAAGTGTCGAACGCTTCTTGAATTTTTTCCTTTGAAATTCCCCAAGCGTCCGCCGCGATTATTACCGCCAAACAATTTCGCACGTTAAATTCGCCGATTAAATCCGTTTCAAATTCGCCCCAAATTTCGTTTTCGCGGAAAACCTTAAATTTTGTTCTGCCCGAAAAATCAATCTCACGCGCTTGCCATTTCGCCGCGTCGGAAGTTCCGAAAGTTTCGATGTTTGTGAAAAGTTTGCCGCTCATCTCGCTCAAAACTTCACCGACAATCGGCGAATCAATTCCGCAAATCAAACGTCCGTTCGACGGCACGAGATTCATCAGACGCGAAAACGCAAACTTTATTTCGTGGATGTCTTTGTAAATATCGGCGTGGTCGAATTCGATGTTGTTGACGATCGCAATTTCGGGCAGATAGTGCATAAACTTCGGCTTTTTATCAAAATAAGCCGTGTCGTATTCGTCGCCTTCGATAACAAAATGATTGCTGTCAGTTACTCGAAACGACGCGCCGAAATTCTGCACGATTCCGCCAACCAAAAACGACGGATTCAGCCCGCCAACCTCGCAAACCCAACTCGCAATACTCGTCGTCGTCGTCTTCCCGTGCGTTCCCGCGACGACCAATGAATTTCGCCCGCGAATAAATTCTTCCTTAACGATTTCCGCTTGCGAACGATACAAAAGTTTGCGATTCAAAACTTCTTCAAGCTCCGCATTTCCGCGACTCACGGCATTCCCGACAATCACGCAATCCGCGCCAACGTCCGCATTTTCCGCCTTGTAACCGTTGAGAATCTCAATTCCCAAACTCTCCAACTGCGTTGACATCGGCGGATAAACATTCTGATCCGAACCCGTAACTTTATATCCGCGCGATTGCAACATTCCCGCCAACGAAGCCATCGCCGTCCCGCAAATTCCGATTAAGTGATAGTGCATTTTGCTATTATTAATAATTTAGATTAATTTTTTCGGTTCTGGCAACCACAATCCATTTTCACATTCCTTGTAATCTTTAAGCCACTTTGTAAGGTCGGTCTTGTCTTTTAGTTCAAGTCCTTTCATTTTGAGTTCTTCGCGATTCCATTTTTCAAAATCTGCAAAACCTGCAACAGTGACAATTAAAGCACTATGCCAACCAAATCTTTCTTTTTCCGAGAGAAACGCCCCTAGAACTTGATTAATAATTCCAATTCCAATCTTTTCTTTCCATCTTTTGACTTCAACAAATATTCTGTTCTCTATTCCTATCGGGTCTATTAGATTAACGACATAGATGTCAGCAGATGTTTTAGCATTTTGTCCAACGAGTCTAACATCATGAAATCCCCAACTTGCAAAAAACTCTGCTATTAAATGCTCAAAAACCAAAGGGTTTATTAAACAAATATCATTTTCATATTTTTTTAGATGTCTAATTAATTCTGGCTCAAGTTTTTTTATTTTCTCAATTACATAACTTTGTTCTATTGCTAAATTAGTTTCTGATTCTCTATTTACTAATTGTCTTACATACTCTTTAACTAGTCGAGAACGTTGTCTTAATCTTCTCAATGCCTTAGCTTCTATTTCTCTTATTCTATAACGCGTTAAAGCAAAATGCTGTCCGACTTGTGCTAGAGTTGAAAATTCTCCAGAATCTTGTAAACCAAATCTCATCCTTAATACACGCTCTTCTCTTGGGGTTAAGGTATATAAAATTTCTTCAAAAACTTCTGCAATTTTTTTAGACAACCTCTCATTTTGGGCTATTGCAGGCAATTTACTTTTTCTATCAAATTGCAGATTCAAAGAATCACCTATGACATTCACACCAAATATTGCGTCCACTAAATATCCTACATTTTTTGGATTTACTTTTTGAGTTTTTACCTCTATTTCTTCTACCTCTATTTCTTCATCAGATGCGGATGCTGGAAAAAATAAGTAATTTTTTAGCGAACTGTTAGACTCAGAATCATTCATATTTATTTGGTTTAAGAAAGGCATTTTCTCAATTAAGTCGGATTTAATTAGTTTAGCTAAAACACTCTAAATTGGTTTAAAAGTGAAAGCGTCAGATACATTTTCAGATAGATATGAATAAAATGCAAAATTGATTTCTGGTAGATTTTCTTAAGGTTATTATTGTAGAATTAAAATTTATTACAAAATTTGTAATACGCAATTTATGAATCAGCAAGAATTAGTTGAAAGTAGGTTAAAAAAAGGTTTGGAACAAAGACAGGCGGCGGCTTTGCTTGGGGTTTCACAGCCTTATTTGTCTTTGCTTGAAAGCGGAAAGCGGAAATTGACGCAGAAATTTGCAGAAAAGGTTTTCAAGAAGTTTGAATTGTCGCCCGAAAAATTGCCTTTGGCGGAGAATTGGGAAGATTTGGCGGAAATGCGTAATGATGAATTAGCCGAAGCAATCGGCGGATTGGGTTATCCGAAATTTGCTCATTTGAAAGGCAACGCACAAATAAATCCGGCGCAGATTTTGTTTTCCGCGTTGAAGAAAAATAATCTCGACAGCCGGATTGCCGAAAGTTTGCCGTGGGTTATTTTTACTTTTCCCGAACTCGATTTGGAAAAATTGACGCGGTTTGCCAAGATGTTCGATTTACAAAATCGGCTCGGTTTTGTTGTTAATTTAGCGCGGCAGATTGCCGAAAGAGTTGAAGATAATCAAAAAGTTTCCGTGTTATTAGCAGTCGAAACGAAATTGGAAAAATCGAGGCTTTTGCGCGAAGATGTTTTGGCAAACGAATCAATCACGGAAGCGGAAAAAAAATATCTTAAAAATAATCGTCCGCCCGAAGCCGTATATTGGCGAGTTTTGAGCGATTTGTCGGTGCAACATCTCGAATTATGAAACAAATTATGATTCCCGAACCTTGGCTTTCGTTTTTGCGAGAAATTGATGAATCTGTTGCCGAACCAATAGAATTTCATTGTCTCGGCGGATTCGTCATTACGCTTTTGTATGGACTCGAACGCACGACTTCCGATGTTGACGTGATTTCCGTTACGCCGCGTCAAACTGTTTCACATTTAATCGAAATTGCCGGAAAAAGTTCGGCTCTGCATCAAAAATACGGCGTTTATTTAGATGTTGTCGGAATTGCCACCGTTCCCGAAAATTACGAAGAACGGCTGACACAAATCGGCGCAGACAAATTTCAAAAAATCCGTTTGTTTGCGCTCGATGCTTACGACATTGCGCTGGCGAAAATTGAACGAAATATCCAACGCGACCGCGATGATGTCAAGCATCTGGCGCGTGTAACGCCGTTTGATATTGAAATTCTCAAATCTCGCTACGAAAATGAACTAAGAATTTATTTGGGAAATCCCGAAAGAGAAGATTTAACGCTCAAACTTTGGATTGAAGCCATCGAAGAAACACGCGCAAAATAAAAATTCTTCGCATTCCCCAAGCAACTACAATATTCCTGCCAACGAAGCCATCGCCGTCCCGCAAATTCCGAAACCAAAATTAAAACTCCCTTATAATCTTCGATTCCAAAGTGTTTTTTAGTTTCTTTTATCTGTTTGTTCGCTTTGTTGATACGACCTTCTAGCGGTTTTTTGATGATATTCGTAAATTCTAATTGACATCTCTCAGGCAAATTTTGTGTTTGTATCATTGCTTTTCCCCAAATACGAGGAACAAGACCTTCTTTAACCCATTTAACGTAAAGTCCATTTATCTTTTTCTTATAAATCTCAGCAGAAAAGAAATCCTTTTCTAAAGTTTTAAGTTCAGCGACTACCTTATAATTTTTGAATAAGTAATCTGCATTACTAAAATTTGGATTTGAAAGTAATTTTTTTACTAATTCTCCGCCAAATTCTTCTACATATTCATCTAAAGTTTTCTCAACTGGAAAATATACGGGTTCATTAATCATTACACATTTATTTTATATACTCGCTCAAAAATAATTTGCCTTCCTGTTCAATCAAATCTAATTTTGTTCCATCAATCTAGCTGATTTTGTTTAGAAGCTATTTGAAAACTCTGTCTTTTCGCTGAAAGCGATGAATTTGATAGCGTCGGGTAACACCCGACGTAAATTTGGAACATTCGCGCCGTCCCTGAAAGGGACACATTAAATTGTTAATAATTCGTCCCTTTCAGGGTCGGCAGTTCAATTTATCCGTGCCGTCGGGTGTTACCCGACGCTATCAAATTTGTCCGCGTTGCGGACTTTTCAGAGTTTTTAACAGCTTCTTAGAACATTTCTATCATAATAAATGCTTTCGGCAAAATAGACGTGAATCGGAGTTTTTTGTGTTGCTTGTGGTTCAATTTATTTAACCTAATGGGCAACTCTTTTTTGTTGTCGCGTAGCGGCATTTTGAATTTAGGAAGGTTGTCTTTTTAAGGCACGGAAAGCCGGAATTTAAGATTTTTGTCGCGTCAGCGACAATTGAACAGACATTTGTTGTAATTTTTCAGTCTTCGCTCACGCGACGCGACCCAAATTTACCGTCTTCCGTGCCTTAAAAAGACAACCTTCCTAAATTCATTTTATCGCTACGCGATTTTGACACCAATGGTTATTAATCTGCTGTTTAAGGACTTTGGTTAAAAATGCTTCAACTAATGATGAACCACGAAACAACACAAAATCACACGAAAAGTTTATGAAAATTCGGTGTGATTTTGTGTTGTTTCGTGGTTTGAATGTATTTTACTTCAAATTAATTGCGTAACCTCGCTACCGAATTGCGTGAGGTCGAAAGTCGATTGCGTCAACTCAAAGGTTAATTGCGTAAGCTCGAACATAAATTGCGTTACCTCGAAGAAAAATTGCGTGAAATGAAGGAACAATTGCGTAAGCTCGAATATTAATTGCGCTAGTTGACGCATCAATTGCGTTAGCTCAAAAAACAATTGCGTAATCTCGACAGTTTATTGCGTTTTATCGTAAGATTGTCTTGAAAATTTGGAGGTTTACAATATGCTGAATTTTAATCCGCGAAGAATATTTGCCCAACGCGGAATCGAAAAGCCTGCGGGAATGCTTATTAAAAATGGAGTTGCGCCGTCAACGGCAACGCGCTTTTTACAGGCGCAAACTTCGGTTATAAAAATTGAATACATCGAAAAAGTTTGCGTGATGATGCACTGCACACCGAACGATCTGTTCGATTGGAAGCCTGACGCGAAGACGAATTTAGCGGAAAATCATCCGTTAAATACTTTGAAACGCGATGAACAGATAAAAAATATCCGCGAACTGCTTCACGATTTACCCGTCGAAAAGCTGTCGCAGATAGAGAATCTCGTCAATGAGTTGAAAAACAGTTGATTTTTATTTTAATTGCGCCGTTCGTCCGAGAATTTCCAGAAGTCTGTCGGGATAATCGGTCATAATGCCGTCAACATTTAATTCGATGAGTTGGCGCATTCGGTCGGTGTCGTTGATTGTCCAGACGTGGACTTTGAGATTGAGTTTGTGCGCGGTTTCGACAAAACCTTTCGTTACGACTTCGAGCGAGCCGACTCTTTGCGGGATTTGCAGGGCTTGCATCGGCGGCGTGTAATTTTCGCCGATTCCGGTTTTATACATCAGCAAAAATTGCGAAACTTCGCGCGGTGTGGCTGATGTTGCAACCTCTGAACATTCGGCGCGAAATTCGTCGATCGCCGTTTGGCGAAATGAACCGACGATTACTTTTTCGGTCATTTTTCGGGCGCGAATCGCTTCACACAGAGGTTTTATGATTGAAGGTTCGGCTTGTTTCGGTTCGACATTAAAGGTTTGCGCGGGCAGAGCATCGAAAATTTCTTGAAGCGTCGGAATTGTAACGCCTTTGCCGCGAAAAGGAAAAGTTTTTCCGCCGTCGGGCGTGAAATGATAACCTGCGTCGAGTTTTTTTACTTCGGCGAGCGTTAATTTATTGATTTCGCCTTGTCCGTCGGTCGTGCGGTTGACGGTTCGGTCGTGCAAAACGACAAGTGCGCCGTCCGAAGTCGAATGAACATCGAGTTCTAAAACGTCAACGCCCATCTGCGCCGAATATTGAAACGCACCGAGCGTGTTTTCGGGATAAAGTCCGCCGCCGCCGCGATGTGCGAACACTAAAAATCGGGAAGTTTCTTCCTTAAAAACTTCGCGTGCTTCCGCCGGTTTGCCTGTCTGCATTGCAAAATAAGTATAAATTCCCGCGAGTATCAAAACTACGCCGAGCAAAAAATATCCGAGCCATTTGAAGATTTTACGAAAAAACTTTTTCATCGTGTTATGATGCAAAATATTATAAAATTGATTGCAACCGAGATAATTTGAAATCAATATAAGAATATTTGACAACAGATTACACAAATTACACGAATTATTCTAATTTCTTTCGTGATTGATGTCTTCAACCAACTCGCCGTAACAATTTTTTTAGAAAATAATCTGTGGAATTCGTGAAATTCGTTGTCAAAATTTTTACAACCGACGCACGGTATTTTGCAATCATATCTTGAATTGAGGAATTTTATGAGTATCAAAAACTATTTTTTCGCGCTTTCGCTGTGTTTGATTTTTACTACCGCAAGTTTCGCGCAAACGATGCGGACGATTAACGTTATTACCGAGCCAAATGCGGTGATTTGGATAAACGATGTGCGTTTCGGAAAAACGGACAAAAGCGGAAAATTGATTTTGAATGTCGCATCTGGCGCAAAAACTATTCGTGTTCGCGCCGAAGGCTTTAAGGAAACCAAACAAAATCTGCTTGCCGCGCAAAAAGGCGATGTCAAAATCGTGCTTGTTAAAACTACGGATGAAGCCGAAATTACTTTTCAAAAAGCGGAAAAAATGGCTTCGGTTGATGAAGAAAAAGCGATTGAATTATACCGAAAAGCTATTAGTTTGCGTCCGAAATACGCCGAAGCCTACGTTGAAATTGCGCGAATTTTAGGCGAAAATGGCGAAACGGAAGACGCGCTCGAAGCAATCAAACAAGCGCGGAAAATTCGCCCGATCTACGCCGAAGCATCAGCTGTCGAAGGCAGAATTTATAAAACCGCCTCCGAAGAAGAAAACGCCATCGCCTCGTTCAAAAAATCAATCGCCGAAGGCAAAGGTTTTCAGCCTGAAGCTCACACGGGTTTAGGAATGATTTATCGTGAAAAAGCCGAAAGTTTCGGCTCGACAGGTGATTTTGACAGCGAAAAAGAATATTATCTGCTTGCCGCCGGCGAACTCAAAAAAGCTGTCGCCCAACTTGCCGGTGCGCCCGATGCAATCACGATTTATCAACTTCTCGGCGATTGCTACGAACGTGCCAAAATGTATAAAGAAGCGATTGCCGTTTATGAAGAATTTCTGAAAATTTATCCGAATGCGAACGAAGCCGTAACGGTTCGTTCGTTTATTACACAGATTAAAAAGCAGATGGCGGAACAATAAAAAGTAAAAAGTAAAAAAGAAGAGTCAAGCAATATGATTCCAATCGCTTTTCAAAAGTCCGTAAAAAAAAGCGTCTTGAATTTCATCGCCCGAAAACCAGCGTTCGCGCAAATAGCCTTCTTTTTGGAAGCCGAATTTTTCTAAAATTTTAATCGAAGCCTTATTTCGCGGGTCAACATCGGCTTCGATTCGGTGCAGATTAAGTTCTTCAAAAGCAAATTTAAACAGAGAATTCAAGGCTTTCGTAACGTAACCTCTGCCCCAAAATTCACGGTTGAGCGCGTAGCCGATTTCGGCACGACGATTTTTTTCATCAATATGAAAAAGCGTTGTCGTGCCGATAATTTTATCGTCCGGCTTTAAAGAAATGCCCCATTGAAAAAGTGTTTTTTTTTCAAAATTCGCGTTAATATCGGCAAGATAATTTACGGCATCAGCGCGTTCCGCAAACGGTGGCGAACCCCAGTAACGCAGTGCTTCCGAATCAGAAAAAATTGCGTAAAGCGAGTCAATGTCGGCGTTTTCGATATGCCGCAAACGCACTCTCGAAGCCTCGATAACCGGAAGTTTTTCACCTTGAATCATAGATTATTTACGTTTTAACTCCTTGATGCGTTTCCAAAGTTGGGGTAGGGCTTTGGTCGTTTGCACTATCGAACCTGTCGCAAAATATTTGGCAAATTGTTTGAAAGTTTCAACCGCATTTCCCGAATAAGGCATCCACCAAGCGTTCGGCAAAATCGCCAGATTATTAACGTGTATGTGTTGCGGTTGAACGAGTTCCATCAAACCTTCGATGCCGTGCGTTCTGCCGTTTCCCGAATTTTTGAAGCCGCCCCAAGGCGTTTGCCCGATCCCGTGCGTGTATAAAACTTCGTTGACGCAGACAGTTCCGGCTTCGATTTTTTCGGCAATTCGTTTGCCTTTTGACAGATTTTTTGTCCAAACGCTCGCTGTCAAACCAAATTCCGAATCGTTCGCAAGTTTGATCGCTTCGGCTTCGGTTTTAAAAGTTGCGATTGGTAAAGTCGGTCCGAAAGTTTCTTCCTGCATCGCCCGCATCGAATTATTTGCGCCGGAAATAACCGTCGGCTCGAAAAATAAATCGTGAGATTTGCCACCCGTTAAGATTTTCGCGCCTTTTTTTTCGAAATTTTCAACGTGGTCTTTGACGATATTTATCTGTTTTTCCGACGACATCGCGCCGATTGAAACTGACGCATCATTTCCCGCGCCTTGTTTTAATTTGCGCGTTTTTTCAACGATTAAATTCGTCAATTTTTCCGCCGCCGATTCTTCGACATACAATCTTTCGACCGACGAACACGATTGCCCCGAATTGCAAAACGCGCCCCAAACCGCCGCGTCCGCCGCGAGTTCGAGATTTGCATCTGCGAAAACGACCATCGGATCTTTGCCGCCGAGTTCCAAAACTACGGAAGTTAAATTTTTCGCGGCAGATTCGGCAATTTTTTTGCCTGTTCCGACACTTCCCGTGAACATAATCTTGTCGGGCGCAGATTCTACAAGTGCCGCGCCCGTTGCGCCTGCGCCTGTAACGATTTGCACCGCATTTTCGGGAAATCCGGCTTTTTTGAAAATTTCGCCGATCTTAAGTCCGATAAACGGAGTCAGTTCTGAAGGTTTGATAACGACTGTATTTCCTGCCATTAAAGACATTACAGCTTCGCCGAGCGGAATCGAAAACGGATAATTCCACGCCGGAATAATTCCGACTACGCCAAGCGGTTGATAAATAATTTTTGAACTTCGCCCCAAAAGTCCGTAAAGTCCGATGCCGATTTTGCGCGGTTTCAGAAGTTTTTCGGCGTTTTTTGCGAAATATTGCATTAAGTCTAAAACCGGCGCGATTTCCATCGAAAGAGCTTCGGCGACAGGTTTGCCCGATTCGTTCGAGATCAAAAGCGCAATGGAATCCATTTCCGCCAAAATCACTTCACGCGTCTGCATCACGAGTTTTTTGCGCTCCGAAAACGAAGTTTTACGCCACGTTTGAAACGCTTCACGCGCATTTTCGACCGCGATTTGCACTTCCTCGGCAGAAGTTTCGGGCAAACGTCCGAATTCTTCGCCCGTCGCCGGATTGTATGAAATTATCTCGTTGTTATTTTGAAATTTAAGAACTGCGCTCATTTGATTTTCCTCGAAACTATAGATTAACCGATTATTTTCGATAAATGTTAGCCGAAAGTTGCAAAATACGCTAATTAAAATTTTATTTGCCCGCGAAACACGCGAAACACGCGAAAATATTTAAATCTTTTTTTCGCATATTTCGTGTGTTTCGCGGGCAAATAAAATTTTGCTTGACAAAATATTTGCCGAATATTATTCTTATAAAAGTAGGTTTGACAGAATGATTAACGAAATTGATATACAAATATTGAATATTCTTCAGAAAGACGCGCGAATTGCCAATGCGGAAATTGCGCGGCAAGTCGGGCTTGCGCCGTCGGCGGTTTTGGAGCGAATTCGCAAATTGGAAGAACGCGGAATAATAAAAGGTTTTGAAACAAAGCTCGACGCGGCGGCGGTTGATTACGGTTTGACGGCATTTGTTGCGGTGCGAACACACGCTTGTTGCGATGAAACCGATAAATTT
>CALMEH010000003.1 GCA_937863115.1 uncultured Acidobacteriota bacterium | reverse complement strand
AATGTCTGCCACGACGGGCAAAATCGTCTTGCAAGGCGTAACGATTGTTACAGGTTCGACTTTCAGCGTTCCGCTCGAAATTGCTTCCGGCACAACAACCGGCAGTTCGATTACAACGAATAGCTTTCTCAGCGTCATCGGCACATTCCAAACTTCCGGCACTTCCAACATATTCGGAGATTTAAACGTCGCGGCAAGCGGCGTTTTGAACGGAACTTTGCAACTGAATCTATACTCGATAAACACGATCAACAACGGAACCATTTCATTCCCGTTTTTATTTATTTCGGGCACAAATCCGAATTTATCGGGAAGCGGAACGTGGTCTTCAAGCTCGCAGCTTTCGATGAATTATACGGGAACGCTGACCGCTTTGAGCGACATAAGTTTTTTGAATGCAACAAATGTCTCTTTCGGTTCTTCCTTTTTAATTGGCACATTCAACTTAAATTTTAACAACGTAAGTTTAAACATAAGCGGCAGCACGATGACTTCAAGCGGCGGAAAAATGCTTTTTCAAGGCACAAATACAATATCGGGTTCTAATTTAATTACCGCGCCGATTGAAATTTTGAGCGGCACGACAAATGCTTCCAACACTTTAGGCTCGTCCGTTACGGTGTTTTCGGGCGCAATTTTCGGGTGTAATCTTTCATCGGCTACGGTAAATAACGATTTAACCGTCAATAGCGGCGGAACTTTAACGGGAACTTCTTGCAGTATTGTTTTTAACGGCGTGAATTTCGTTAATAATGGAAGCGTAACCGTGCCGACTTTAAGTTTTCAGCGAAGCGGCAACCAAAATATTTCCGGCACGGGAACTTACAATAATCCGAGCGGCACGATTAGCCTGAGCGTAAGCGGCACGAAATTTTTATTAAACGATTTAACGACTAATTATACCATCAACGCGGGAGCGATTTTAGATTTGACTAACCGCATCTTAACGACAACCCGCGCCGGAAATGCGATAACCGGCGGTTCGTCTGCCATAACGACAGGAAGCACGATTATTTACGCGGGAACGGCGGCGCAAGACATCAACCAAAATATAAATTACAATAATTTAACGATTAACAATCCGGCGGGCGCGTCTTTGGGCGGAAGCGGTGATACTTATATCAACGGCATTTTGACGATTGAAAACGGCGCAATTTTCAATCATTCGCAATGGCGTTTGTGGCTCAACGGCAATGGCACGCCTTTTGTCAACAACGGCGGAACTTACGCACCGACAACGAGTTCGGAAGTAATTTATAACGGCACAACCCAACAAACTGCTTTGGTAACAACTTATAACGCACTGCGTGTTCCGAATCCGCAAGGCATCGTTCTGAACGGCGATGTTACGGTGAATCTTTCTTTCAATTTGAACGGAGGAATTGTTGAGATAGTCAACAATACGATAACACTCGGCAACACTTGTTCAATTTTTCGCACAACGGGCTATGTCATCGGAAATTTGCGAAAACTTAATAACAGCGGCGGCGGTGTCGGATTTACCTATCACGTTGGCACGGCAAACGGTTATTCGCCCGTCAATGCGGTTTTTCAAAGCAATGTCGGACAAGGAGAACTTTCGGTCAAAGCCGTGCAAGGCGCGAAATCGCCGCCGTTAAACAACACGGTTTCCTTGCAAAGATATTGGACGCTGAATGGTTCGGGAGTAACGGTAAATCTAACCTTCAATTATCTCCAAACAGACGTTTCGGGAACTGAATCGGCTTATCGAATTTTCAAAATCGAAACGGGACAATCGCCCGTAAATTTCGCCAACGTCTGTCCGTCTGCGCCGTGCGTCAATCCGACTGCAAACACGGCAATTATCAACAATGTCAACACTTTTTCGGATTGGACGTTGGCAGAACCCGTAGCAACGGCGGCAAATGTAAATCTCGGCGGAAAAGTTACTGATTCAAACGGTCGCGCAGTCGGCAAGGCGATGGTTTTTCTGATAA
>CALMEH010000002.1 GCA_937863115.1 uncultured Acidobacteriota bacterium | reverse complement strand
CAGAACATTCGGTTCGGTTTGCACGATAATCCCGAATCTTTTGCTTCTTAATTCATTGCCCGGTCGAAAAACTTGGAACATTGCATTCGGATTGGCAGGATTATTTTCATCAAATTTTTGCTGAATGCCGCTCGGATTATATTTAACGATTCCTTCGGGTGTAGAAATCCAAAAAACTCCATCCGCCGCTTCAAAAAGCCAATGAACGTGCGGGGAGGGCAAACCGTCGGCAATCGTATATTTTTTGAACGAATAACCGTCATAACGCATCAGCCCTCCGTGCATCCGAAACCATATAAAACCGTGCGAATCTTGCTCAACCTGAACAATGTCGTCGCGCAACAATCCATCGGCGGTCGTATAAGTTTTAACAGGAAAAATTTCGGCTGAAACGGAAAACGAAGTGACAAAAAAAATCGCCCAAAGCAGATAAAATTTTAAGATATGAACTTTCACGGCAAACGATTGCGGGATGCGATATTATTAAATTTTTTGCAAGACTTTGGCAATATTCAGTTTAATTTTCAGATATTTTATAAGAATAATCCTTTGTGTCGAAATCAGCTTACGGTCGTTTCAATATCAACTTTAATCAACTGCCATTTGCCTTGTGCGAAACGAATAATACTTAAAACACAGCGCGAAATATGACCGAGCAGAATCGCCGTCCAGATGTGCCACGCCTTAAGCCCGACAGTATTTTGCAGAACAAAACAAATGCCGAGCGGCACGACAACTTGCGAAATTATTGAAATATAAAGCGGACTTTTCGTGTCGCCTGTGCCTTGTAGTCCGCCTGTGTATGTGAGCGCGAGCGAAACGAAAATTCCTGAAATGCTTAGAAAACGCAGAAGTTGTGCGCCGATTTCGAGTGTCGCCGCGTCGGTCATTCCGAAAATTGCTAATAGTTGATGCGGAAAAAAGAAAAAGAAAAATCCGACAAATGCCGAGCCGATCAACCCGAATTTTGCCGCCGTGTGAACGGCTGAAACGGCACGTTCCGTCTGTTTTGCGCCGAGATTTTGTCCGACAACTGCCGCCGTTGCGCCCATTAAACCGACCGAAGTCCAAGAAATAAGCGAAAAAAGTTGTGTGTATGCAACCGCGTAAGCTGCTTGCGCCGCCGCGCTTTGGGCAAGTGAACCGATGAAGGAAAGCAGAAAAACTCCGCCGACATTCATTGCAATTCCTTGAAAACCGGCGGGCAGACCGAATTTGAAAAGTTTGCGGATAACATTAAAATCCGGTGCGTAGCCGTATTTATTTTGAAGCGAAACAACCCAAGTTCCGCTCCAAAGTTTCCAAAATGAATAAAGAGCGATCAAACCTGCGGCAATGCACGTTCCGATCGCCGCGCCTTTTGTGCCGAATGACGGAATCGGACCGAAACCGCTGATAAAAACGATGCTGAAAATGACGTTGAGAACAGTCATTACAATTCCCAAAATCATTGGCGTTTTTGCGTCGCCGGCAGAACGCAATGCGCCGCTCAACATAAAATAAAGCATCATTCCGCTACTGAAAAGAAACATTATTCGCAAATATGGCAAGGCTTCGGCTTGGACAGCGAGTTCGGCGTTGACCAAATTTAAAAGCAGAGGCGAAGCGAAATAACCGACCGGCGCAATGATTGCCAAGGCAATAAAAATCGCGGTGATAAAGGCTTGATAAACCGTGCGATTAACTTTTTCCGGCTCGTTTGCGCCGACAAAACGTGCCACCATTATTCCCATTCCGATAAAAATTGAGGAAATAAAAACCACGACCACGAGAAAAATCTGCCAACTCACGCCAATCGCCGCGTTGCCCGTGTAGCCGACGATATTGCCGACAACAATATGATCAACCAAGCCTTGCAAACCGCCGAAAATATTCGCCACCATCGTCGGCGCGGCAAGATTCCAGACGGCTTTTCCGAGCGAACCTTCGATAATCGCGCGATTATATTTCGACTTCGGTTTTGAATCCGACAGATGAATTTCTTCTTTTTCCTTTGCAGTTTCGGGGAAAGCCATAAAATTAATAATCAAGTTTGAATCGAACAATTATTGTAGCTAATTAGAAGGCAAAAGTCTTTGGAAGGCAGAAACACGCGTGTTAGTAAGTGTGTCAATGTTTGGGAAGGCGGAAACACGCGCGTTAGCAAGTGTGTCAATCTTTGCAAAAAATCAACTTCACCACCCTTACTAACGTGCGGGTTTCTGCCTGCTATCAAATTTTTTGCTTTTCGATGGCGTTTAAGGCGATTTTGCCGAGCGAATTGACGAAATAATTAAACGTGGCAAATCGTTTGTCTTTTGTAAAACCTTTGGTATATCGAAAATAAATTTGCTGGGCGATGACGGCAAGTTTGAATGTGCCGAAAACGTAATAAAACACAATGTCGGAAACTTTTTTGCCCGATTTTTCTTCGTAGATTTCGACTAATTCTTGACGCGAAATATTTTCCATCAAAACTCGCGGATTAAACGGCATCGAAAGCATTGTTTCGCCATTTTCCTTCGACATCCAATATGCCAGCGACGAACCTAAATCCATTAAAGGTTCGCCGATCGTTGTCATTTCCCAATCTAAAACGGCGATGATTTCGGTCAAATCGTTCGGATTCAGCATTACGTTATCAAATTTGTAATCGTTATGAATCAAACTCGCGCCGTTTGAATTCGGAATGTTTGAATTAAGCCATTCGATCGATTTTTCGAGTTCAAAATGTTCGTCGGTTTTTGCGTTGAAATATCTTTTTGTCCAGCCCGTAACTTGTCTTTCGGCGTAACCTTCGGGTTTGCCGAGATTTTCCAAACCGATTTTTCTGTAATCGAGCCCGTGAAGATTTGCGAGATTTTCGATGAATGATTCGACGACTTTTTTTCTTAAATCTTGTGATGTTTCTAAAGTTTCGCTTTGCCCGCTTGCTAACGCGCGGGTTTCTGCCGTTGGCGATTTTCCGCGAATAATTAAACCTTTGCGGCGTTCCATTAAATAAAATTCCGAGCCGATAATCGTTTCATCATCACAATAGATTAACGGTTTCGGCGCAGGTTTATAAACTGCCGAAAGTTTCGATAAAACATTAAACTCCCGCGACATATCGTGCGCCGATTTTACCTGATTTCCAAACGGCGGACGGCGCAAAACGTATTCGTCTGCCCCGATTTTAACGCAGTAAGTCAAATTTGAACTTCCGCCGGGAAATTGTGAAATTTCAATTTCACCGATTTTTACGTCAAGCTTTTCACGCAGGAATGTTTGCAGATTTTTCGCGTCTAATTCTTCGCCGTGTCGAATTGGTTTTGTGTCGCTCATAAATTTTGCGGAATTTCATCAATCGAATTATAAACAGGTCTGCCGTTGGCAATAAAAAAATCGCGTTCGCGGTTTGCGCCTGTTGAGTTGCTGATAACTAAAACTGCGTCGCAAGCCGAAATGACAGCCATCGAAATTTGCATTATTGCTTCATATTTATCATCAACTTTTGCGCGTCCGACAATGGGCAAAGCCGCGCTGACTCCGATTAACGGCGTGTGTCCGATTTCAAGAAGCCGCGCCGCCGCATCGTTCATTGCGTCAAAATTCGCTTGTCTTTCCGCTTCCGTCTCAGCGGAATATTTTCCCGCAACTGCAATTATCATAAAATTTGTGGTAATTTGTTTGCTTAACCTTTATGAACTTTGATTATTCCAAACAAACTAAAGAACTGCAAAAACGCCTCGAAGCGTTTATGGATGAAAATATTTATCCGAACGAAAAGGCATATTATCAGGAAATAAATTCGGGCAATAGATGGTTGCCGCTTGAATTAATTGAAAAACTTAAGGAAAAAGCAAAATCCGAAGGTTTGTGGAATTTGTTTTTGCCGGAAGTTTCCGGTTTGACGAATCTTGAAGACGCACCGCTTGCCGAGATTATGGGCAGAGTTTATTGGGCTTCAGAGGTTTTTAATTGCTCTGCGCCCGATACGGGAAATATTGAAGTTCTCGAAAGATACGGTAGCCGCGAGCAGAAAGAAACTTGGCTGAAACCGCTTCTTAACGGCGAAATCCGTTCGTGTTTTTCGATGACCGAGCCGGAAGTTGCTTCGTCGGACGCGACAAATATTTCTGCATCCATTGTGCGCGACGGCGACGAATACATTATTAACGGTCGCAAATGGTGGTCAACCGGCGCGGGCGATGCGCGTTGCAAATTAGCGATTTTTATGGGCAAAACCGATAAAAATGCGACGAAACATTTGCAACAATCAATGATTCTCGTGCCGATGGACACGCCGGGCGTGAAGGTTGAAAGAAATTTGCAGGTTTTCGGTTTTGACGACGCGCCGAACGGACATTCGGAGATAACTTTTACAAACGTCCGCGTTCCGAAAGAAAATTTAATTTTGGGCGAAGGTCGCGGTTTTGAAATCGCGCAAGGTCGGCTCGGTCCCGGGCGCGTTCATCATTGTATGCGCCTTATCGGAGTTGCCGAACGTGCGCTCGAATTGATGAAAAATCGCGCAAAATCGCGCATTGCCTTCGGAAAACCTTTGGCGGAACAAGGCGTAATAAGACATTGGATCGCCGAAGCGCGAAACGAAATCGAAATGGCGCGGCTTTTAGTTTTGAAAACGGCTTGGATGATGGACGAAGTTGGAAATAAAATTGCACGAAAAGAAATTGCGATGATAAAAGCCATCGTGCCGACGATGACTCTGAAAATCGTTGACCGCGCCATTCAAGCACACGGCGGTGCAGGCGTTTGCGAAGATTTTCCGCTCGCAAATTTCTGGATCATCGCCCGAATGCTCCAAATCGCCGACGGTCCCGACGAAGTTCATCTTGAATCTATCGCCAAAATGGAATTAAAATAGGAAAAATGGAAATTCGCAAAGTAAAATTAGAAGACGCGGCGCAGATTGCCGAAATTTATAATCATTACATCAAAAATTCGCACCAGACGTTTGAAACCGAACCTTTGGGCGCGGATGAAATGGGCAAAAGAATTGCCGCAATCAGTGCGGAATATCCGTTTTTGGTGGCGGAAGAAGAAGGCGAGATTTTAGGTTATACTTGCGCGACACAGTTTCGGCTTCACCAAGCGTTTGAATATGCGGCGGAAGTTTCAATCTACATCAAAAACGCCGCCAAACAGCGCGGCATCGGAACTTTGCTTTATACGAAATTGTTTGACGAACTCGCCGATACAGACATTCACACGCTTATTGCCGGAATTTCTTTGCCGAATGATTCGGGCATTAAATTTCATGAGAAAAAAGGTTTTATAAAAGTCGCGCATTTCCGCGAAGTCGGTTATAAATTGGGCAGATGGATTGATGTCGGTTATTGGGAATTGCTCAATAGATTCAATGATTGAATCGGAGCGCGGACGGCTCGTCCGCGCGGATGATTTTATAAAGTTCGGCGGGTTTCAATCGCTTGCGGACGAGCCGTCCGCGCTCCGTTTTTATGATTTATTTCGCACACCCCCAACG
>CALMEH010000001.1 GCA_937863115.1 uncultured Acidobacteriota bacterium | reverse complement strand
GCTGATTCGTGTTTGAAAAACTTAACATCACTCAATTAGGACAATGCCAAAATTGAGACAAGTTTTATCTTTTTACTTTTTTAGGTAAAATCCAAGTTTATGCAAGTTAAAACTGCGACGGACGAATTACAAAATTACCTGATTGATGCCAGCAATCTGCAAGGTGGGTTTGCCGAGAAACTTTTTATACCCGAAATGGCGGCGGAAATTGCCGAAATTTTACGCGAAGCGCACGAAAAAAACATTAAAGTTCCATTTCCGGCGCACGGACGGGAACTGTCGGCGGCGCGATTCCTTTTGGCGGATTTGTGATTTCACTCGAAAGGCTCAACAAAATCAAAGAAATCAATAAAAGTGATAATTTTGCGATTGTCGAGAGCGGCGTAATCTTAAATGATTTCCAAAAAGCTGTTGAAGCGGAAAACTTTTTCTATCCGCCCGATCCGACCGAATGGAGTTGTCAAATCGGCGGCACGATTGCGACCAATGCCAGCGGCGCAAGGAGCTTTAAATACGGCGCAACGCGAGAATTTGTCGAGGAATTGGAAATCGTTCTCGCCAACGGTGAAATTTTAAGATTAAAACGCGGCGAAAACTTCTCGAAAGACGGATTTATCGAACTTAAAACTGCAAACGGAACAAAAATAAAAGCCAAATTGCCGACTTATCGGCAACCTAATGTCCGAAAAAATACGAGCGGATATATTTCGGGTGAAACAGTTGACGCGATTGATTTATTTATCGGAAGCGAAGGCACACTCGGAATTATTACCGAAGCCAAATTAAGGATTTTGCCGAAACCCGAATCTTTTTTTTCGGGCATAATTTTCTTTGAATCGGAAGAAAATCTCTTAAATTTTGTCCAAGAAGCAAGAAAATTGTCGTTTGAAACCAGAAAAACCGAAGACCAAAAACCAAAAACCAAAGACCAAAAACCAATTAACGCTTCTTTAATCGAATATTTTGACGAAAAAGCCTTGAAATTTATCGCTGAAAAGTTTCCCGAAGTTCCTGAAAATGCAAAAGGCGCGATATTTTTTGAGCAGGAAACAACTGCCGAAACGGAAGATGCACTTTTGGAATCTTGGAACGAACTTTTGGAGAAAAACAATGCTGATTTAGAGCAATCGTGGTTCACGACAACCGAACAAGACCGCGAAAAAATGCGTGAATTTCGACACGCTTTGCCTGTGAGTGTCAATGAAAGAATCGTGCGTAACAAACAGAAAAAAGTCGGGACAGATATGGCTGTGCCGGATGACAAATTTACTTCTTTTTTGAGATTTTATAAAGAAAAATTAGACAATTCGGGGCTTGAATACGTCATTTTCGGACATATCGGCGACAATCATTTGCACGCGAATATGATTCCGAAAACAGATGAAGAAGCAAAAAAAGCAAAACATCTCTACGGACGATTTATCGCGCAATCAATAATGCTCGGCGGGACAATTTCGGCAGAACACGGCATCGGAAAACATAAAAGTAAGTTTCTTTATGTCCAATATGGCGAAAGATATTTAAACGAAATGGCAGAATTAAAACGCGCTTTTGACGCAAAGGGAATTCTTGGGCGCGGAAATATGTTTGATGAGAAATTTTTGAATGTTTAAGCGACAATTTTAATCGCAAAATGATATAAAAAGGCGATGGTGTCCTAATTGCGTGTTAATAATATTTTATAACCACGAATCAACACGAAAATCCACGAATTTATTGACTTCTTTTCGTGTTGTTTAGTGTTAATTCGTGGTTATTTTCAAACAATACATTATTACGACATTACTAAAAAGGTGCAAAATTTGCCAAAAAAGTTATTGTTTTGGCTGATTTTTTCGTTTCTTCTGCACAAAAAAACAATTTTTGTGCCAATTTAATCATCAAATTGGCACTCTTAATGATTAAGTTGGCAGATTTAATCATTTTTTCTGCACACTTAGTCGTTATATTGGCAGGTTTAATGATTAAATTGGCAAGTTTAATGATTAAATTGGCAAGTTTAATAATTAAATTGGCAAGTTTAATAATTAAGTTGGCAGATTTAATGATTAAATGTGCAGGTTTGTTCAGAGTTCAAACTTTAGATTGAAGTGATTTTGTAAGTTTTAAAAGTAAAATTTGAACTATACCCAAAGGAAATTGGGTTGCGAAAAAAATATTCGGCTTAAAATGTCCGACACGCTTTAGCTTGTCGAATCTTGAAGCCATCAACAAGCTAAAGCGTGTTGGACATTTAAAACAAATCTTTCGCAAACCAATTTTTGTCGTGTATATGAAATTTAAATTAGTGCAAATTGCGCTATTTTTTTGTAAAAGTTAGTATTATTCTTTCGGATAAACCAATAAACAAGGACAAAATAAGTAGATGATTAAAGCAATTTTATTCGATTTTAACGGTGTAATTATTGATGATGAGCCGATTCAGATGAAGGCTTATCAAGAAGTCTTAAAAGATGAAGGCATTGATTTGACTGAAGAAGATTATTATTCGTGTCTTGGAATGGACGATATAACTTTTGTGGCAGAGGCATTTAAACGTGCCGGAAAAACTGTTGAAGCAAACAAGATTTTGGAATTAACGCAAGCAAAATCGAATCTTTGGCGCGATAAAGTGGCGGATAATTTACCGCTTTTTGAAGGCGCGGAAAATTTTATTCGTAAAATGTCGCGTCAATTTACGCTCGGTATCGTTTCGATGGCGCAGCGTGAAGAAATCGAATATGTTTTGGAACGCGCAAACTTGCTTGATTGTTTTTCGGCAATTGTTTCCGCCGAAGACGTTTCCGCGCCGAAACCTAATCCCGAATGTTATCGAATCGGATTTCGTTTAGTTGACGCGGCGCACACCGCGCACAAACATCTGCCGATTACGCACGACGAATGTTTAGTTATCGAAGATTCACCGCCGGGAATTTTGGCGGCAAAAGCGGCTGATTTGAAAACTTTAGCCGTTACAAATACAGTTTCCGAAGCCGAAATGCGCGAAGTCGGCGCAGATGCTGTTGCCAAGAATTTGGATGATTGGATGCCGGAGTCTTTGCGTAGAGTTTTTGCATAAGGAAATGAGAAATGAGAGGTGAGAACTGAGAATTAAAATAATTTTCAGTTCATACCTCTCATTTCTCAGTTAAATAAAATGAGCGAACATCAAATTTCCCGCGACGAAGCGGGCGAAAATCTATTAAATTGCGCCGCTTATCTGGCGGAAACTATTAAAAGCGCGGACGGACACGCCGAGGCATTGAAGGAAATTGTGCCGCGATTTTTGGCGAAGGATAATGTTGATCTTGCGGCAGGGCTTGCAGATACGATTGAAGACCCTTTTTCGCGCGATTTGCTTTTAACGCTAGTTGCCGAAAAATGTGCGGCGATTGATGATGACGAATATGCGTTTCAGTTGATTGAAGCAGTGGAAGATTACGGCAATCAACTTCGTGCGCGTGAAAAAGTTGCGCTGGTCAAAGCCACAAAAGGCGATTTGGAAAAGGCTTTTGAAATCGCCGAAAACCTCGAACATCCTGACGAAGTGTTTGCCGAAGTTGCTTTCCGCGAAGCCGTGCGCGGTGATGAAGCCGACGCGCTGGAAACGCTCGAAGAAATCGAATTTCCTTACACGAAATCTACGGCTTTGCAAAATATCGCACAGTTTTATATTAAAAATGATGACAAACCGAAAGCCGTGAAATTTTTGGATTCAGCCAAAAAGGAAGCCGAAAACATCGAATTTATCGAAGAACAAATTCGCGCCTTTGTCGAAATCGGCAACGGTTTTTTAGCCGCCAAAGAAAACGGCAAAGCTATCGAAACTTTTGATAGAGCGAAAACGATTACCGAAAATCTTGACAATGTTCACCGTGATTCTTTTTTTGCAGACATTTCGCTCGGATTTCTTTACGCCGGAAGTTTGGATTTGGCAGACAGAACGCTCGATCTGGTTAGTGATAAAACACAGATGGTTACGGCACTTCTAGGCTTTTCACAACATTTTCACGCCAAGGACGAGTTTGCCGATGCGCTCGAATCTTTGGAAGAAGCCTACGCAATTTTGAAATCACAAAAAGACTTGGAAATCCGCGATTCGAGAATGCGTTACAGACTTTGGACGGCTTGCGCGATACTTTTCGCAAAATACGGCAAAGAAGAACGCGCCATAGAAATCGCTTCGGAAATTCCCGAAGAACAAACGCAAATGTCATCTTTAAGACAAATTGCCGAAGTTTTTGCCGCGCAAGGCAAAGATGAATTTTCAGCCCAAGCCGTCAAAGCGATTGATGATGAAGGTTACAAAATGCTTGCGTTTATCGGAATGTCAGACGCGAAAAAAGAACTCGAAGCAAACGAAGAAGCCATAAAAAACTTAAACGACGCACATTATCACGCCGGATTGGTTGACCGACTCGGCTTGCGTTCGGAAGGTTTTAACGATATTGCAAAAAGATTTTTTGAACTTGGCGAAAAAGATAAATCACGTGAAATCTGCACGGAAAATCTGGAAATAATCAAAGAAATAAAAGACGACAGCCTTCGTGCCTCAGCATTGACAAATCTTTCGGATTTATATGATGAAGCCGGATTTGAACTTCAGGACGCGGATAGGGAAATATTACAAGCGATTGTCAGAAAAGCGGAATCTTAAGGTTCAGAGTTCCACCTTTAGTCGGCGCAAACGCGAGCGAAGAAAGGCGTTTGCTTGGAGTTGGCAAACTTGAGAGTTAATTCACAGTGAAACCGCATTGCTTCGCTTGCGGTTTTCAAAATGAATTTTGAACTCTGAACAGATTACTTCAACGAAAGCATCTGAATATCAGCTTCGATTGTTCCTGTGCTGAAAGCGATTCGGCGGTTGTCGGGCGAAATTGCAGGCGAATTGATAAATTGTGGTTCGAGCGAGAAAATTTCGCGGATTTGTTTGGTTTGCGTATTGATGACCGAGATTTTGTTGCCAACCGTTCCGATTAAATGTATATTGTCGGCTAACCACGCCGGACGATTAAAATTATCCGAAACTTTTTCGTAAGAATTGTTTTCCGTCGAATACAAATATAATTCGGCGGTTTCAATATCTAATTCATTTCCGCTCCAACCGGCAATTTTTTTGCCGTCGGGCGACCACGACCAAGAGACAAAATAATCACCTTTTTCATTGAGCGGCGGAAATTGAAACGGCGTTTGTGCCGCGAAATCGGTTTCGAGATTGATGATGTATGATTGGTTTTCGATACTCGAGTATGCCAGTCGTTTTCCGTCGGGTGAAAATAAAGGATAATTTACGCCTTTTCCTTCTGTTTCAGTAATTTGCCGGCGGTTTGTGCCGTCGGCGTTCATCAAAAAGGCTTCATAACGTCCATTGTGATTTGAATAAAAAACAATCTGATTTCCGTCGGGTGAAAATCTTGGTGTGCGGTCGCGTGCCGCGTCGTTTGTCAGAAAATTCCATTTAGTTTCGCCTTGTTTGACAGAAATAATGTCTTCT